>NZ_JBHIMJ010000058.1:0-41003 GCF_042194035.1 Bartonella sp. OC16QHHD
TTATTTTTTTTAAATAAAATGCCCAAAACAATACCAATAAAATATTGAACAAAAAATCCTATTTCAAGACATTATTGGCAAAATCTGCCTTCATAAAAATAAAACATGAAAACAGCAAGGAGTGTAAAGAGAGCGTGGCGCCTTTAAAGTAAAATATAGCACCCCATTGCAATGCATAAAAATAGGAAGTTGCCTAGGAATGAGTTAATCACAATAACGCTTGTTTTATGCTACTTTAATAGGGAAAATTTTCTGCGCAGATACGATTTATAAAGACATTGCTGTATAAAGAGAATCGCATGATCTGTAATTTGTAAAAAGAATCAAATTCCTGTAGAAGCATGCTAAGCTATCTATCTAGCTTTCTTTATTTAATATTGAAAAGTACTCTTATAAATCTATGTGGGATAACGAACAACAAAAAAACGATCCTGGACAAGACCCTGCTCTTGTCGTCAAGCGCTTGCGGCCTGCGCGCCGACAGGTCTCTGCTCGTTGGCTTACGGGAACCATTCTGACAGGAATCACTTCCTGCATTCTTATGGGGATTGCACTTTTTACGGCTCTTGATGAACAACAGCGATTGGTAACACCGCCACAATGGTTTACGCAAGAAAACCTATCAGAATCACAAGACCCTGAGGCCAATGGCTATAAAGGTGATCGTATTTCTCCCACCCATGCACGGCAAAGCTTTGACAGAAAACGTCAATTTGAACTATCGATTCTACAAAAAAAAGGCGATGAAAAAGTCATTCAAACACAACATTTTGAATGGATTCGTATGGCTTTAGCCGAAAATCGCCCCCAGAAATATAGTTATCCAAAATTTGATTCTTTAAGCATTCTTGCCAGTGATTCTAAAAATCAAAATATCGCACCACAAGAAGATTCTGGGCAGATTTACGGTGCAAAGGTTGAAACAAAACTCACCTTACGCAGCTATGATTTTAAGGTAAATCAATTCGATTTTGATGACAGCGACACATTGACAGATGAAGAGGCACAACAAGAAGTGCAAAAAGCTGGATTTACTTTAGAAAAGAGCTCCGAACTTCTTTCAGTTCTCACATTGATTGATCCTTTAAAATTAGAAGATGTATCCTCCCCTTCCCAAGGCACAGAATCCCCTGAAGTTCGAATCGTTCAAGAAAATGTAACCGTTTCTCCTCAAAGTCACCGTATCGATCTGACGAAAAACTATGTTGAAGATATTATTCCTATTCGTAAAAAACAAACGATAGCCGATGCTTTCAAAAAAACCAGTTATACAAAAAAGCAAATTGACCAGGTTGTAAAAACGCTAGAAAAAATAAGCCTTTCCGATTCCCTTAAAGAGGGAAGCCTTTTACGCATTGGTATCGTGACACAAGCTGGTGAAGAAGATCATCTCGTACGCGCAAGTATCTATCAAGGGATGCATCATATTCTCACCATTGCCCTGAATGATAAAAGCCAATTCATTGAAAGCACAGAGCCTAAAATGTCTAAAGCACTTAAAACGGCTTTTCAAAATGGTATTCCGCATTCTTATATCAATAGTGCGCAATTACCAACGGCTTATGATGCACTCTATAGTGCTTTGCTAAGCCATAATATATCACAATCTCTCTCTCATCGTCTTATTCGTCTGCTAGCCACCAATATTGACATGAAAAGTCTGATAACACCCAATGATCAGATCGAAATATTTTATGCTGTACCACAAAGCGATAAAGAAAACCAAAATGGCAAAAAGAACTTGAAAGCAAAGGAAGCATCCCAAAACACTGATCCAGAAATTCGTTATATTAGCGCAACTTTTGGAAATACAACTTATAAATATTACCGTTATCAATTAAAAGATGGAAGCGTTGATTATTATGATTCTGAAGGGAGGAGTTCAAAGCCTTTCTTGCTGCGCAAACCCACACCAAATGGGATTTTTGGCTCCCCCTTTGGTCCACGCAAACATCCTATTTTAGGCTATGTTCGCATGCATACGGGAGTTGATTGGGTTGCTCCTAAAGGATCACCCATTATTGCTGTAGGAGATGGTATTGTCACAAGAGTAGGTGTAACAGGTGGCTATGGAAATCACACGGAAATTCAACATGCCAATGGATATGTCAGCAGTTATTCACACCAAAGCCGTTATGCACCAGATATCAAACCAGGCGTGAAAGTACGACAAGGACAAATCATTGGGTATGTTGGAACAACAGGAATGGCAACCGGTCCCCATTGTCATTTTGAAATCATTGTCAATGGCGTCAAAGTTGATCCCATGCGCATCCGTATACCGGATAGCAAAGCCTTAACAAATCAAGACCTACAAACATTCCTACAAGAAAAAAACAATATTGATGCCTTGATCAACAGCCCGATAACACCCTCCGAAGAAACTTAAAGCATAAAAGCATCTGCATTTTTACGACTCAAAACATCTAAAAATATGCTTTAGCGCTTATTTTTCTTAAAGAGATTTCCGCACTTTAAATATGTATAAAGAATTTACCGAAATATGCCACCACCCAAGGTCGCATAACAATGATTAAAAATAAAACGCCCTCCCCTTTTCAGGTTTACGCACAATAGAAAAGTGAAAAATATGAAACCCCAAAAGGTTAACTCTTCTTGTTTATTTTATCAAAACGATAGCCCGTCCTTATTTGCCATGCAATAAAATCTCAAATCAAAGAGGTGCCCGCTAAAGGATGAAGATTCTAAAATCCATATCATTCTATAAACAACCCGACTTTTTGTTGAAGAGATTTCACCTGTTGAATGCTTATGCTGTTCATAGCCCTAAAGGACAGTGTTTCATAAACTTTATGAGCAAGTTATCCTTAAGAATATTCGTTACACACTTTTACAAAAACACCACATATTTAAAGTTTTACATGCCTTACAAAAAATAACAAAATTTGAAAAAACAATCTCTTCACAAAGAAATAGAGCTTACTAATATAAGTATTATCGGTTTAAAGGAGCTTTTATTCAAAATAAATTTAAATTTTAACTCAAGTACTTCAAAGCTATAAAGCATACAACAACAGGAGAATTTTGAAAGCCGATAATCGGAGTCAGCAAAGCAAAAAACAAAGAGACCAAAAGATAAAGAAGCAATGTTGCTTCTCTTGAAGACAATTGACAATCTGATATGAATGGTGCTGTGTTCGCGTCATCTAAGTTATATTTTTTCTCATTTTTATTAAAACGAACAAGCAGAGAGTAAAGAATTTATCTCTTAAAAAAATCAGTCAGAGCTTTTTTTTGGACTATTCATGCTAAGTTTTGGCAAAGGAATGATAATCTTTGTGCCTCCTAAAGCAGAAGTTTCAAACAGAGGTTTCTCACCAAATTGCATACAGAGCTGTTCCACGACCACACGACCAAGTCCTGTTTTTTGTTCTAAAGTTTGGCTTTTCATTCCCACGCCATCATCTTCTACAATGAGCATCAATTGTCCATCTTTCTGGGGACCAAAAGAAATATAAATATGACCCGACCGTTGATCAGGAAAGGCATGTTTTAAGGAATTTGTCAGCAGTTCACCAAGGATAATTCCAAGTGTTGTCGCATCTCTTGAAGACAGGCGACAATCTTTAAAGTTTGTGTGAATGGCGATGTTTTCACGCAATTCAAAAGGGACTGCCAATTCGACATCATGCACAACAGAACTGAGAAACTCTGCCAAAAAAGTCGTTTCCATATCATCACTTAAGCGCAAACGACGATGTGCTGTAGAAATTGTCTGAATACGATCACGCGCAGCTCCTAAAACAGAACGTACCTCTTCATTTTTGCTCCGGTTTAACTGGAGCCCCAGCAAAGAAGACACCGTCCCAAGAGAATTGCCAATGCGATGGCTTGCATCCTGCAATAATATTTCAACCCGTTGGCGTTCTTTTTCAGCGTGATTGCGTGCTCTTTCTAATTCTTGTGTTCGTTCTTTCACGCGGGCTTCCAGAGCGATATTTTCGCTATGAAGCAGCAATTGATACAATTTTAAAGAGCGCACATCACGATGAAAACGATTAATAACAAAATAGGCAGAAATAAAAGTACTCACAACGGAAACAATAGCCGCCAATGTCAAAGCAGCCCGCATTAATGCGATACCCTCACGCTGTTTTTGTCGCACCACATCATCCCCATTAATAAAGCTTGTCATCAATTGAGCTAAACGTGCCACAGGAATCTTTGATACTTCAAAAGAGGCAGCATGAGAAGGTTGAGAGGGTTGTTCAGGAATCGCATCAAGAGCATGCATATGGGCATTCATAAAGGCTTTTCGTGCTTCAACCTCTTTTTTAAAAGCCGTAAACCATTCATCCCATTGTGGATGCGCATAAACAATAAGTGCGATATAATCGAGAATATCCCCTAACTCCCGCTCTGCATTTTCAAAACGTATTTTATCTTCCGCCTTGCGCGTTTTTGCATAGCTGCGATCAGCAACAGCCATATCAATCAAGCTAATAAGGACCAAATCAGCCTGTTCACGCAATTCTGAACTTGTATTCAACTGTGCAACTTCTCGATCAACAGCATTTGAAAGCAACATAATAAAAACCGATGCCAAAAGAGCCATAACAAGAGAAACAACAATCGCTACCCACCGCCAGCGTGATATCGTTGCATCAGAAGAAGGCATTTGAGGCATCAAATTTGTTTTTGTTGTCATAGAATGTCCATTGGCGAACTTGAAAGTCGTCATTTTTCAGCACAAAGGAAGGCAACCTTATGGAACATAAAACCTAAAGCCCGTGGGAAAGTTTATACAGGCTTTTCTTGTGTTCCTAAGGATACACGCCAAACACTCTGAATTTCCTCAGATACTGACTTTACTGTAATAGCTATAACGGGAATAAAAAAAACAAGGCTATCGATCATAATTATTATGCTTTTTTAGCCGTTAAATGAACACAATGTACTTCCAGCTGAATAAGAATCAGGACCATAATCAGACTCACCATCTACTTTAAGAAGTTCTTGTAATCGATTACGCGCCCTGCTCACACGGCTTTTAATGGTTCCAACAGCACAACCACAAATAGCTGCAGCATCTTCATAAGAAAATCCCGATGCGCCAATGAGAATAATGGCTTCTCTTTGATCGGCAGAAAGCAAATTTAAGGCTTTTTTGAAATCTTGCAAATCAAGTGATCCATATTGAGCAGGATGAACAGCGACATTTTGAGTAAACACGCCATCGGTATCTTGAACTTCTCTTCCCTTTTTACGCATTTGACTGTAAAATTCATTGCGCAAAATGGTAAAAAGCCAAGCTTTAAGATTGGTTCCCATCTCAAAACTATCTTGCTTAGCCCATGCCTTCATAACAGTATCTTGGACCAAATCTTCGGCTTTATCGTGCTTGCCACTTAAAGAAACAGCAAAAGCTCGTAAAGCCGGCAACACAGAAAGGAGTTCTTGTTTAAAGTTTTTCGCGCACTTTGACATAAAGGATTCAAACCTTTTCCACATTGTTTAAGCCAAATTGCTCTGCGCGCTCCAACTTCTCTAAAAGCTCAAGCAAACACCGTGGCAGTGCTTCTTCTTGAATTTCCATGTAAAATTGACGTAACTTCCGTGCTATTTCGCTATTGACCCCGAGAAGATCATCTCCAACTCTAAATTGTGTGGTGAGATTTTTTTCATCACGGTCGTTCATTTTTCATCCCCCTAATCCATATATTACTAATAGCACCGCGAAGAATTTTTCGCCTTATGGTTGTAAATATAGCTGTCGGTAAAAAGTTCCATACAAATCAAGGAACTTTTTTATCTGTTGAGAATTTCAACCAACAAAATGCTTGAAAGGTCAAAGGAGTTATAAATTATGTCATTATCAACGCGCATTGCCCCGCATCTTCCCTATCTTCGGCGTTTTGCCCGCTCTGTCACCGGTAGCCAATCCTCTGGCGATGCTTATGTTTCAGCGATGTTGGAAGCACTCATTGCCGACATCTCCATTTTTCCCAAAGCATCCACTGACCGAATTGGTACCTATTGGCTTTTTTGCCATCTTTTTGACCAAACCACACCAAACATCCCTGAACCCCTGCCCCAATTTGGTCTTGAACAAAAAACCAGTGCCAAATTATCCTATCTCACGCCCCGTGCACGCCAAGCATTTTTGCTCATTGCCGTTGAAGGATTTCATGAACAAGAAGCCAGCGAAATCATGAATCTGGATACGAAAGAATTCCGTAAGCTGCTCAACCAAGCATCCATTGATATTTCTCAACAAATTGCCACTGAAGTAATGATTATTGAAGATGAACCTCTTATTGCGCTTGATATTGAGCAAATGGTAGAAAGCTTAGGCCATCATGTTGTAGGAATAGCGCGCACGCGTGATGAAGCTGTCATCATGTATCATAAGAAAAAACCACGGTTGATTTTGGCTGATATTCAATTAGCCGATAACAGTTCAGGTATTGACGCAGTCAATGAGATTTTGAAAAATGACCGTATACCGGTGATTTTCATCACGGCTTTTCCCGAAAGGCTACTGACCGGCGAGCGTCCAGAACCAACTTTTTTAGTGACCAAACCTTTTAACCCTGATATGGTGAAAGCGCTTATTTCCCAAGCTTTATTTTTTCAAGAGAATGCTTCTAAAGCGGCTTAGAACAGAGTAACATCTTAAAATTATGATCGTTACGCCTCTTTCAAAGCCTCCCATGGATAGATCTCATATGAGTGCGCTCATGCAAGCGATTCGTGGTGCTGATATTTGTGTTCTCTATCAGGCAACAAATCTGGTTTATTTATGGGCTGAAAACTTGCCACACCATTTGCACCATAAATGGCGGGTTGGGTGTCGTGACAGCGACTTTTTTTCGCTTGACCTTGCAGACAATATGGAAACCATTAAACTGCAAGTTTTAGCCAGTGGCAAAATGCAAACTGTTGAAGCACGTTTTGAAGATACAAATAAACAAGAGATTTGGTACAAATTTTCTATTGATTGCCATCGTAATGATAACGGAGACATTATTGGGATTATCACCACCGGTGTCAATATTTCCGGCTTACGCCGCCGTGAACAAGTGCTTAAAATCCTTCTTCGCGAGGTCAGTCACCGTTCTAAAAACCTTCTAGCGATCATTCAAAGTATTGCCAGCCAAACCGCCCGCTATACTGAATCTCTTCAGGTTTTTTTACGAAAATTTCAAGGTCGTCTTCATTCTCTTTCTCATTCTCAAGATCTGATCACTGATTCCGATTGGCGCGGTGCTCAATTCCGCGAATTGGTCCAAACGCAGGCTTTAGGCTATTTTATGAAAGAAACAGAACGTTTTTCACTTGAAGGCGTCGATCCTTATCTTTTTCCCAATGCCGCTTTGCATATCGGTTTGGCTTTTCATGAACTGATTGTCAATTCTCTTTCTTTTGGAGCTCTTTCCCAAGAAAAAGGGAGCATCTGTGTACGCTGTGAAATCGAAACAAAACTGAATGGCAAAACACAACTTATCATCACTTGGCATGAAAATTTTGAATCCGGCATCCCTCCCACAAACAATAAAAAAGCCTGTTTTGGTAGTGCCGTTCTCGAAAAAATCGTTCCCATTTCCGTGAATGGTTCAGCTTCCCTCAAATTGACACAAGAAGGAATTGTCTATTGCCTCTCTGTTCCTGATACTTATTTTGATATTTTTTCTTAAAAGAGCATTTCAAACAATAAACAAGAGAAGTTTCCCCTTTTCAGCAAAATTTCTCATCTATTTTATTAAGCACAAAGATATTTTCCAGCCTCTTTAAACCAACCACTATGTCCCCTAATAGCTCCCCACAACCTTAACGAAAAACCTTAACAATGAGAACTTAAGTCGCATAAAATCCATTCCCGCTGTCAATCAACTTTCATCCCTTATAGAACCGCATATTTTAAGAGAGAAACCAAAACAATGAAGAGTAAACCGTTTCAGCTTTTATATGCCAAATAAAAGCGAACCTATTACCTATCTCTTTTTGTGTAACTTTCGCAATGCGCATACAATTCCATTTTGGCAGAATATGAAATTTCAAGGAGTAAAGCTAACATCCATCATCACTCTCCAGCTTTACGGGACTAAAGCATCCACGACAACAACAATTAACTGATGAAATTACACATTTTATGCTTTTATTTATCGCATTCTTTAATGGAGATATCCTCTTCAGGTACAATAGGACATCCTAAAACAGAATACACTTGTGTCCCTCCATTCACGCACTTTTTAATATTTCCCAGTGTACCCCCGCTCATTTCAAAACAGTATCTGTAAATAAGATATAATAGCCCCCGTAAAGTGAACCATCAAAACTGCCCCTTGTTACCCCACGTCCTTCTTTACCTTCATACCCCTTTTCACTTCATAAAAGTAGTAGCTGAGCATCATCATACTATTTGTCTCTCATGTTACAACAGCCATTGACCTTTGAGAGCCTCCATAAGAGGCATTTCAGTCTTTTTTCAAATATTACTCACCAACATAAAGCCCACACACAGCCTTTTATGACGTGCAAGCCAATGACATTGATTAATTTACTATAGAATAAAATCTCAAAGGGGAACTAAAAAACTCTAAAACCGTTTAATAGTGAAGAAGCCCCTAGGCTGACAAATTGGAGTCCGCGCTGTCAACCTGTCATTTGGAAAATAATTGATGAATCCCCTTGTTTTTATCCTCTTATTAGTTTCATGTACAGATGATTTTAATAGTTGCTATTCGAACAATACAATGGTTAAAATCTATCCCACGGCTCAAGCTTGTGAACAGGACATGGTCCCGTCCACAAAAAAGTTTGCACTTTATGGACAACAAATCTTTGCTCAATGTATAAACGTACACCCCAATTTACATCAACAAGAAGTAAACTTGATCTGGTCTGTAACAAACCATGGAAATTTCCTGCTTAAAAGCCAAAACGTAAAGGACAAGCTGTCTACAGTCCAGAAAGAAGATATTTTACCAACATTGCTTCCTCTTTTGCATTCTTCTTCCACAAACCTCTTGCACAAAAAACTTTAAAAGCATAAACCCATCAGATCTCAAAAAAATAATCAATGAAAGACATGATGGATAATAAGCGAATGCAACCTTCAAAAGACCATCACACAGAGCAAAATTCTCTGCCTCAAGATCTCCCTTTAGACCCTGCTGTAGAACGAGTAAGAAAAAAACTTATGGGTTTAATGATTATTTCCGTTTTAATAACGCTTTTCCTTATTCTAACCGTACTGTTTTTAATTATTTATAAAGTGATAAAAACCGGATCAGCGCCAAAACAAACAGAGCTATCTTCCTCTCTCAGCAAAAACCCACACGTTATCCATCATACGCTCTCTCTACCGGAAAAAACACAGATTTTGTCGCAAAGCCTCTCAGAACACAATATTGTACTGAAAGTTTTAACCCCTGATGGACAAACAAAATTTATGATTTACAATTATCACACCGGTGCACTTGTCTCCATTCTTTCTGTTGAAACAACAAAAGAGAGAGCGAAGATAATGCCTCATTAAGCAAACTAACATCAATAAGCGCTGACATAGCATCCTTGAAGGTTTAAACATTTTCTGCAAGCCGGCATTATCACACGCTTTGCCAGCGCGTGGGTGTTGCCGATAATCCTTGGCGCTAGAGAGAGTTCATAAGAGCCATTTTTATTCCTTTCTTATACAAATTTATCCACACGGGCTCTCCCCGTTTGCAACGTGCAAGCGAATGGTTTTTGTTGATTCAACATGGAACAAATTTGGAAATGAGAGAATTCTAGGGGTTTAGGGGCTCTCACCTAACATTCAAAACAATGAATTATTATTATAAATCAATGTGATAAGCATTAAATATTCACCACACGGGCGACGGCGCGTTTTTTACTGTATCCCCTCACTTAAATTATCCCCTCACTTAAATCTTGGAAAAGAAGAAACCTTTCTGTCAACGCATTCCCATTTTTAAGAAAACTGACATCACTTGGGAAAAGCTAATAAACGTGCAAGAAATACCTCTTCTTGAGTGTAAAAATTCAACATATTAATTTATAGTGATGATTTATTTTGCATGTCAAACGAGAATCTCAAATACTGTAAGATTCTCTCATCTCAAATCTATTTATGATGAAGCTCATCAAAATCATTTCCTCACATATCCTAGCAAGGAAATCGATGAATAAAATACCTCTTATGAATGATCCGCTATCAAAAGAAGAACTGTTGCAACATTGAAAATTAAAGCAATAACGCCCAGCTTACATCTTTTATTAAGCAAAGATAACCGATGGATTTCACATGATAGAATTCATGAACACCAGCGCGAAATGGGCATGAATACATTGAATATAAGTGTGAATTAAATAAAACAACGACATTGCGTTCTTCATAAAAGAACTGCCTCTTAAAATACACGGATGTGGTTTTCTCTATATCCCCTTACTTAAATCTCAGCAAAGAGGCAATCTTTTCTGTCAACACCCTTTGGTTAAGTCTCAATACAGCCCGTGAAAATCTAAAGAAAGTGCAAGAAGCTTCTTGAGTATATTACAATTTACTATCATGATGCCAATAACATCACCACAAGCGCTTACACAGCACCCTTCAGGTTTAAACATTTTCCTCTACTTCAAGATTGACCACTTGAGCGACGACGCATCTTTCTCTGTATTCCCTTACTTAAATCTCAGCAAAGAGGCAATCTTTTCTGTCAACAGCCTTCGTTAAGTTTCTGATACAGCCCCATGAAAACTCAAGGAAAGCGCAAGAAGCTTCTTGAGCATATTATAATTTATTATCATGATGCCAATAACATCACCACACAAGCGGGCTTACACAGCACCCTTCAGGTTTAAACATTTTCCTCTGCCTCAAGATTGACCACTCGGCGACGGCGTGGTTTTCTCTGTATCCCCTCACCTAATCCAGGCAAAGAAGAATCCTCTTTTGTTGCTGTTTTTGTTGCTGTTGATGCATCTCCATTGCTAGAGTTTTCTGCTGTTGTAAGTGAAAGCTCAAGAGATGATTCATCTTGAGTCCGTACAGTACGTCGACGAGGAGAACGACGTATTTTTTTGACAGGTTCAACATTTTTCTCAGAGAGGCAGTGCTCTTGATCTGTTTTTTCATCCGATAGAGCCTCTAAAGCGTTTTCTCGCGCATCCCCATTTTGCGCTTTATCATATTGGCCATTGCCATTTTTTTGCGACGACATTTGTAATACATCTGTATCACCCTCGACAGCATCCTTTTTTTCACCATCAAGATTTATTTCACCGCATTCTTGCCCATTGTTTTCATCACGATTTTCGTTTTCATCACCACGATTTTCATCACGCCGAACCGATTGAGACATTTGCCCAGTTGCTGCTAAAATAATACGCAAATAGTGCTCGGCATGTTGTAAATAATTTTCCGACATAACACGATCGCCTGCACCTTGTGCATCACGCGCAAGGCTTATGTATTTATCGGCAATTTGCTGAGCATTCCCGCGAATTTTAACATCCGGACCGCTACTTTCATAATTGCGAGACAACGGATTAGGACCGCGACGATTATTATTGTTATTACCATTATTGTTATTATTGCGACCGCGTACCCGTCTATTTTGTTGTGGCCTCATCTTTATCCCTTTTTGGAGTGTTTGTCTTATGTGTGTCTTAATTGACGCTTCCTCATTGCATTATCTTTTGATAATGCTGATCATGTTTAACATACGATTATCAAGCTATCCGCGTTTATTTCACTCAAACGAACCCTACTGATATTGATAAAAGCATATATTTTCTTGAAAATCACAAAACAGCAGGGAAATCGTAAATCAAAAATTCCCTTTTTCTCTGTCAAACAGCAAAAACCTAATGATGTTCACGTAAAATGCCAAGTGTTTTTTTTAAAATAAACCATATTTCACTAAAAAAATAATTATCTTGTGGAAAACAAAAAGGAAAACACACATATAACACACCTGACAAAGAAAAAATTCCTGCCAGAGAATAGTATAAGCTTCCTTTTTTGCTCTAAAACCACCGCTCCTAAAAACGCCGATATCCTCTACCCCCTCGTGCATTTAACTCACAAGCACTTCCATCCCAACGAGTCACTGCGCGAACCTCTTTATTTTATAAATATAGCCTCTCTTCATCGCTAAAGCAACCCCTTGCGAGCGATAATCCACGATCGCCTCACAAAACCTCTTAACTTTTATAGATAGATTAATACGAAGTATTATTCAAGCCCTATAATCACCAAGAGATCAATCTTCTTTCCCAAACAAGTCAATGATACTATCAATTTTTATTTTAACCCATAGAGTTTTTAAGTTAATCACAGTTTTTATTTATAACAAATTGAGCTTAAAAACAAAATATTTAAATACAAAAAAATATCAAATTATGAAAAAAACGACCAATATGTCACACTTTTTTAAAAATCAGCTTCTTCTCAAAAAATACCCTCCTCAAAGCCTATCAATAAGAATGGCCTAACGTATTTCCTTACTTATCTTTTCTGATAAAGAATTTTCTGATAAAGAAAACTAGAATTATAAAACAAGCACATTTTTAAACCCAGCACAGCGCTTTACGCATGAAGAAGCCGTAAATGTTTATAAAAGGAATGTTTTTTTACTCATTTTTGTCATGTCTATTGACTTACACCCTCAAAGAATGAAGGTTCTCAAATCACACTGGTCTGTTAACAATGAAAATACTTATAAAATTCATACACTGAATTGATTTGTAATGATAATTCATATTTTTTGTGTTGAGTAAGAAAATTAATACCGTAGGATTTTTCATCCTCAATCTGTTTGCTATTGAATCAATCTCTTTTTCTTGCATGTTACATGTGGGAAAACCTGCGTGGAGTAAAAACGATAAAAAAGTGCCTCTTATGAACCGTCTCTAAGGCTAAAGGGCTGTCGAGAGGCACCATTGGGAGCAAGCAAAGTGTGAGATAGTACCGGCTTACTCTTTTTTAAACCATAAAGATGAACTTGCTTTATAAATTTTATACATTTCATGAGGGCTTTACCATTATACCATTCACCAGAACCATTACGAAATGGATTTCCCACACTCGTTATTTCCCTTAAAAAAGCGCAACAAATCCTCCTAAAACTCCACCACGCCCCCTTAAACATTTCAAGGAAGCATCCATGCCTTATGTCGCCACACCTTAAATAAGAAGTGCGATATAACAAGATAAATAAAATTTCTATTGGTCTCGAGGCAGATCGTAATTTAAGGGGTTTTTATCTTTTCATCAAAATTCGCATCCTTTTAACTTTCCATATAAAAACTTAAAAGTAATTGCGTCTTTTGCCTTTTTTATTTTCTTTTTCATTGAGAAAACAATCGCGTAAGAGAAAATAATTTCCATCCCCAGGTCGTACCAACGTCAAACATTGTTTTTTTGCAGTATCAGAAAGCTGATCCCACATTTCACGAATAGCAAAATAGGCCTCACTTTCCAAATTAAGACAATGCTGATAAACTTCTCTTTTCATATCGGGCATAACGGAAGCAGAAATTTCCTTGCAATATACACGCATATCAAAAACAGGAATAACCAATTCAACGGGTGCTTGTTGTGTTATTTTTTTATGAGAAGAAAAATAACTGACCACCTTTGCAACAACAAAACACAAAAACACTATACAAAAAAGTATTATGCAAACAAAAGCAATCTTGCGATATAATCTTTTGAAATAAGCCTTTTGTCTTGCTCGGATTCTTTTTTCCATAAAGATTGTACCCTTTAATATCCCAAGAGAAGCTTTTACAGTAAAAAATGATAGCAGTATCTGTGTACACAATACAGGTTATAGCAGCAAACGATCAAGACTCTTATGTTAAAAGACTCTCTTTTTTTATTGTATAATTTTTATCGTATAAAATTTTTGTGAAACAGTTTTCTCACGCCCTTTATGAAAAAATAGGGATTATGATTTTCTTTCACCACCTTAAAAGACGAAGATTCTTCATCCATGCGGCTTTATAAACAATTCGTCTTCTTTAAGATACATCACATTGATTTATAAAGAGTATTTATTGTTTTTTCATATTGAATGAGAGACCCGAATACCACAGGATTCTCTCATCCTAAATTTGTTTTCTGTTGAAACGATCAAAACCATGTCGCTTGCAAGTTACAAGCGGAGCTGGCATGTGGATTAAAAACTGTACAAAAAAGGCATATGCCTCTTATGAATCGTCTCACGAACCAAGGCTTTCGTAACATTGGAAACTGGAAAAATATATGAGAGTACCAACCTGCACTTTTATGAAGCATAAAGATGAGGGAGATACCTTATAAGTTTTATACATTTCATAGGGGCTTTACCCCTATACCATTGACGAGTGTTCTTGTAAAAGGGACTTGGGAGTGGGATATCTCTTTAAAAACAAGTCCATGAATATGCAATAAATGTATATTCGGAGACAAATAATATTTTAATATTTGAGGCATTCTGTTTTTATGTGAGAGGCATGATCCCAAGAAGACACACGATACATAAAAGCATAAGGCATTATCTTCATTATTTAAATAATATTGCTATAGATAGTTTTGAAAATTATAAAGGAAAAAGATGATAGTCCGAAGAGTGATTGATATGCCTTTATATTTTTTCTCAATAAGGTTGTCTTCCTATTTCAGAAATCACTCAAATACAGCCCTCATCTGGCATATATAAAGTCTAGCTTACAAAAGCTGGAATCGCTCAGAGAGTTTTGCCCTTCTGAATCCGTAAGGCTCTCATTCTTCTTTCTCTCAAACATGCTACAGCTTTGAAATTTGATGTTGATTGACAAGCAACAAAAAAAGCTCTGCACTCTCTTAAGAAAACAACGCCTTAAAGTTACACACATAATGGATTGGAAAGATGTCCTAGCTTTTTATCAAACGCGCTGTAAAACAACGAGCGTAACATATTAGCTTTGCTTATCCCAAAAATGTTCATCCCAATCTCTTGTATCCAAATCTCTTATATCTCAATCTCTTGCATCCAATTCCCTAGCCTTCAACTCCCTAGCCTTCAACTCCCTTGCATCCAATTCCCTTGCATCCAATTCCCTTGTGTCCAATGCATAAAAATCAAGTTGAAGAAAATATATGGACACCCCTGAACTCGAAAATATGAAAGGAAGGCGTGACAGAGTTTCGCGTTCCTTTGTCATGCAAAAGCATTAGACATTCTGAAACAAGCACACTTACTGTCTCGTAATGATTCCTTTTTTCTGCTACCGGTCAAATCCCTTTATTTAGAGAATTGGCTATCACAAGTTATGCAACAAATAGCGCTATATGCAACAAACAGAACCTGATTTATATCCGCATGGAATTCGTTCCAGTTTACATGATTGGCTCGCAAAATCCACTTGACTTTCCCCTTTGTCTTTTCCCCTCATGGGATCTCTATCACCATAGAACAAAAAGCGATATTTTATGACGCTTTATGGACAAAATCCCCACCGCCCGAAGAGTTCATCACATGACGAAAAAAACACTCCCCATATTCACCACACACAAACACTTCAATATATAAAACTTACATGCCTTCTATCACCGCACTCTCAAAAAGCAGCACGACAACAAGATAAGAAATTATTGATGTAAAACTCCAAACAAAGAAAAGAACGGATTTTCTAATCGAGGTAAACAAATACTGTTAAATCAACGCTTCCATTTTTGATGATGTCACACCTATGCTTTATAGCACCCCTATCACACTTCATAATACCAAAAAATTTTCTCTGCCCTACGCACTATGCGCATCAGAACCAATCAAATAAAACAGAAATGCGCTATCTTCCTACTTTTTTGTTTTTGATTAAATAGCAAGATATAGCTGTAATTCTTTAAAGAGCTTCATACCATAGATTCATTTTATACATAATATCATCAACAGAATGTTTGTATGTGCTGCAGGAAGAATCCCCAGAACGCTCCATATGACCACTGGATGAAGAGCTGTTACAGGATTCTACAAGAAATGCCAGTGACATTGGAGATAACGCATCCTCGCTATCAGAATAATAAGCTGATAAAAAAGTGTAATCTTGTGAAGGAAGTGTCCCCGAATTTACTTGTGATGGAGCGGCAACAAAAAGAGAATTAAAGGTTCTAGGACCAATGACAATATCACCATTCGCTTGCCGCATAATACTTCTTGCAGAGTATATATGATTTGTATTGATTGCCCCCAGCGAAGCCCATTCATCCTGCCATAAATATGCATAATAAAGATCCATAACTTGTTCATGTTGAACAACGTTGTCAGCAGACATGGCTGTATCAAAGAGTGAGTTAGGAACATAATAAAAATTTATATCTGGAATAATTTCATATAGCCAGTACGTTTCATCAGGATTATTAGCAATCTGTTGCCGCGCCATTCTGTAAACTGCATCCATATTTGCAGTTGTAGACACAAATGCTGAAGTCTGTTGAGCAAGAGAGTGCCCAGTTACATGATGTATGATATCCTGATCATCCCCCCAAGGGGCAAAACCTCCTCCAAAGAATATAACAGATGGAGAGCGATCATCTATACGGAAAACCATATGGGGAGGATCAATAGCATATGACAGATTTACATCTGAAAAGAAAAAAAATAAAACTGTCACTAAAAATACTGAGAATGCTCTTTGAAACATTTTTATACCTTTGATATACACTCCATATTTTATACCTGTAACCTCTTGAAGCGTTACAGATATAAAAAGGGAGAAAAACCCCTATTGATCTTATTTTAAAGTGATGGCTAAAACCCTTTTTGCTGGCACATTACCCGCTTCAAAAATAACCATTACTTTTCTGTTCAAAATGACTGCGGTTTTTGCCAAATCCAAAATACTTTTTCCAACAATGTTATCACAGCCCCAAACACCTTTTTGAATGTCTGAAGTAGGGCTGATACCGTATCTGAGCTCTAGGAGACATTGTGCTCCTGCGCTAACGACTTGAACCGAATTAAGATAACCGTTTTGTTCATAAACTCCAGCATGAGAAACACCTGTTGTTAATGCTATTATCACCAAAACGATGGATATTTTTTTCAAAAAGCTTTTCATAATTTACCTCTTTTAAATTTATTGCAACGGACATGAAATGCATCCCCATGCAATCTAATGGATATTTTTAACCTCCTCGCCTCCTTAAAGACGAGAATTTTAACCAGCTTTAGCCCGTGATAAGACTGCCTCATCTCAGTCTATTCTTACCTCTATCCCCGCTGTTGCACGATTTATTTTACAGGCTCTACAGCAAAGCCTTCCCTTATTGATGCCGCGTGAATGATGACTCATGCACACAACAAAACACCGCATGCACAAGCTCTACCATTGGCGATATCTACCACTGACAATGTCTGCCATTGTTAATGTACGTGCACTCTACGGATTCAAAATGTGTCTATGATTTATTGCCTATCGCAAGCGGCATACTGTCAACAAAGACAATTAAGACACGTATTTACAGCCTCACTAAGCTTAAATCTGTCTAACACCAAACGCTAGAATGAAATTGCCATCTAAGCTCAAACGACGATTGATACAAAATCACTCAGTTTAAAATAGAATCAACTGTAGTTGAATATCTTAAGATAGATCCTCAATACCGATAACTCATGAATTCTGTAAAACATGAACGATTATACTCTGAGTAAAAACTGTAAATCAGAAAACTGCTAGGGTTAAAATAGCCTTAGTGTAGAAGATTGACCATTTTCCAAGCATCGCCTATTTAAGTCACAACGAATACAGATAATACGCTTAATTATCACGCACTCTCAGCCCTCGAATAACATTGATTGAATAGTTACTTCTGTAACAAATATCAACGAATTGCGATGTACTGTAAGCTCTATAGGCCAGCTCAACAATCTCAGGACTTTGAATATGAAATGTTCTTCCTACAATTTTTGACATTTCTGGCTCTTCTGTAGGCCTCGTTTCTAAAACAGAGAGAATATTTACCCCTTGCAAATTTTTATATGGAATGACAGAAATATTATTGATGATTTGTGAGCGAACCATTGTTCCGCCGATATCTGAACAATCATCTGAAATAGTCCACAAACGTGCAGAAGCTGGTCCAGTAAGACACAAAGCTAAAAATATTAAAATCAATTTTTTCATTATAGAATACCTCTTTTTCATTTTTGGTTGATCAAAAAAATAAATGCTCTATGGACAGGCAAATAACTATCCTGTTCACAACTATCTATCTCACTGCTTTAAAGGAGCTAAATCCCATAGAGACACAAATCGAGATGGTTAATCACCCATCGTTTTACTTTTATCCGCTTCTTCAGCGTCTTGTTTGTGTTTCACATCTTCAAGATCTTTGATAATCGTTTTCAATTGTTGTTCTAAAATATCCAAACGCTGTGTAAGTTGGAGAATATTTTGAGTCTGTATTTTATCAAAACATTGGAGATCTTGACGTGTTTGCTTCAACAGAGCATTCAAAGGAGCATGTCCCATTCTTCCGCTAGCATAAAGAACCACACGAATACATTCAGGATCATCAATATCAGCAATAGAAAATGGAAAAAGTGCCATTATATCCCCCTTTTTGATAAGCTAAACGCGTATTAAGCATTTGAATATCTTTTTCCGTTGTACGGCTCTTGCATTCCTCAGACAACTATATGAAAGGCTTTTGAAAAAAAATTTCCTCATCGAAAATTTTTACAAGGTATTTTTTAGATTATATTCTGTTTTTCACCTAAAATGATAATTTTATCACCTGAAACCAAGAAAAATGCATGATCACCTTGATGCTTTGTTGGCTTTCCCCAAAAGGACAAAGCCCGCTCCACCGGTCTTCAAACAATGCCAATCGATAAACAACAATCTGTAAACAATCTGGTTATTATCTAACGGATTTGGCTTGGCTTCCCTCATCAAATGCACCTTGGAATGCATCCCCTGTCTAGAGTTACTCTACAAAAACGCTTCTTTAAGAATACGTACAGACGAAAAACATCCCAATCCATAAAGGTTTAACCGCGCCTCAAACAATAGTATTTTACGACACAACAGGATAAACCATTGTCTTACAGATTTTCTCGTATCACTCTCATTCTGTTTCAAGAAGTTTCCTGACAAGTACAAAATGCATCTAAGAGAGTCAATTACTCACCATGTGTTAAACGCATCGCCAAAAGACTTCGCAAACCCAGCGCCCATTTTGAAAAAAAGAACGCTTTTTGCATACACGCTCTACCCAAAAGAGGGAGAGTACCATTTTGCCTTTTCTCGCTTTAAATAAACATATCCGTTGACCTCTTCCCGCCACCTCAAAAGACAAAGATTTTAGCCCCACATCGGTTTATAAAACAATCCAACTACTCTGAAGGGATTCCGTCTGCTGCTCACTTATATGATTCACTTGCATAAGGCTTAACCAAGCAAGCCTCCACTGAATAGATGTCTCTTCAATACTTAAATGGATCAAGTATTGTATGTCTTATTTTCCTTATATCACCAGCTTCAATAATAGTGTTTTTATGACGGTGTTTGACGGCATAACATAATAGGATAAATTTTACCCATGGGCTTTTTGTCATCGCACAGCAGCGCTTTAAACCCAACGCTTTAATAATGTATCACGATACCACAAGAGAGAAGCATTTTGGATAAAGTCTTTATTCCTCAGCAAAAACTCTATGAATAAAGAAAGGGTTTTTGTTCTCCCCCTACCTTCAATAATCACTGTCTTGATCCTCTAACGAACAATAGGCAAACTTACCTTTAGACATCCAACAAAGGCAGCACAAAAAATAAAAAAATAAAGAGAGTTGAGTTTTTTTCTAAAGCGCCTCAAAACTTTCTACACAATATATTCTATAAGACTTTATATTCAATAAGACTTTTTTTCATAACAAATATTTTGTAAGTATTTTTATCTTTCTCTCAAAGCTTTCATTCTCAGGCTTTGACAGCATAAACCACCGCCATATTGACGGGGCGTGTTTCATCTCCCCCTGTTTTTTGCAACAAGACCTTATGTTCATGCTCTCCCGCAGCCTTCGTTAACCGATCTTTATTGTAGACTTGAGCCAGATGTCTATAATATTCACCGTGATTCATATCCCAAACTACCTCGTCAATCATTGGATAACTATGCTGGTGGTTACCTGTTGAATCTGTTTTTCCTTCATGGGTATGAGATTTAAAAGACTCTTCTTGTCGACTTCCCAAGCGACGTCCTTTATCAATTTCTTTTCCACTATCGAGCCCCCGTAAAAACATTCCACGCAAATCGGGAACATTGAATGTTGTTTGCCCATTTCCTTTTCCCCATGTTTCTCCCAGAACAGCAAAGAGATTGGCATAGTTCCTTCGCGAATATTCTTTACCATCACACAGTAACCATCCAGAGGGTATTTTTTCTGTAGCAAAAGTCCCGATAAATCCAGAAGAAAAAGTTTCAGGCAAAGGAGGAAAGGGCGGAATTTCAGGAAGTTTTATAGTAGGATTGGTTAAAAACCAGCCATCAGCATTTTTTCCGGCAATATCACGCGTATAGACAATTTCATAAAGTCCCCCTTTTTGAATTTCTCCGCCCTTTAAAGGCATAATACCCTCTGGCGTTGCCATATAAGTTGGTCGTGGTAGCAATTGATTTAAAGAAATATTTGTTATTCCTCTGTTGACGCCTTGTGCTTTAAAGCGCACAACAATGCCATCCATATAAGTCTCAAAAAAAGACTTTGTTGCCAAACGAAGTGACGTTCTCTCGTTTTCCACATCGACAGTAAACTGTGTTTCAATCCCGCCTCCATTATCCAACAAATATTCTTTGATGCGTTGCATCATAGCGCGAGCACTATCATTGACTGTGCTTGGTGGTTGCCCTTCTGCCCAGTTTATATTCTCGTCGACATAAGCATTTTCTGATGCAACAATTGACCAATCATAAATCGAACTCATAGAAGATACTCTTTTTTCAAAAAGGGAAAACGAGCAAAAAATGAAGAAAAGAAAGCCGCAATTTTATTTTTAGATGCCGGTATTTTCTCCCCTTTCATTTTTTCCATTTTCAGGCCTATTTTGTCATAATCAACATGCAATAACTTTGTTTTCGCATTGACATAAACAGCTTCAGGGTTCACACGCAACACGTCTTGCGCCATAACGCCCTGATAACGTTGTGGATTTCCCTTATAATTAAAGGTATAAAGTGGATATCCCTTTTTCTGCCCCACAGGGATAATATTTTCTTTTGCTCTCACGTCACAAAGCCCTAAAATTCCTCCGACCAATCCAAGTACTTGCTGCGCATCACGCAATGGATCTTTTGTCACAGAAGGCATTGTCGTGGATTTTCCTGAAGTCGTTCCGTAATTTCCAGCAGCCTGTGTTCCTACCTGTAACAAACTTTGCAATCGGTTCCAATCTTGATTATCTTTTTCTGACCATTTTTGGCGTTCAGCATCTAAGACATTTTGGCGGTTTATATCTTGAATCATACCCCCTTTCAAAGCATTGCTTTGCACGTTACTCTGTCCTTGATAATAGCTATTTGCCGCATTAACTTGATCATTCTGAGAGCGATCAATCATCTGGTTTGCATTCATCATATTGTTAATATCTTGATTATATTGCTGTGCTGCAGCATTTGTTGCCAAGGCGCCTAACTCATCGGCCAGCACACCAGTATGAGCCCCAGAGCCATAACGTCCTGCTCCCGACATCGATTGATTAATTGCATCGGACGTTTTATTCAGAGCATTTTGCAATGCAGTATTAAATTTACTATTGCTTCCAATCCAGCTTCCCTTAGCCATACCGGAAAGATTTGTAGCGCTGTTGGTTGGTGCACTCAACCATTGCGTTACCGTTGGATTGTTATAGAGCCCTGCTGCTTGTTGTAAACCGGTCAGCGCATTTTTTGTCATATTGCTAAGACCAGCGACTCTGTCTCCCTGATAAACGTTTCCGCCAATTCCCTTATTATAAAGTCCAAGTGCATCAGCACTGGCTTGTTTAAGAATATCAGCCGCCCAAGCAGGTGGAGCATTTGTTTGTGTTGTTGTCTGCACTTGAGGTGTGGTTTTTCTACTCATGGGTTCAGAACCTTTCTATATTGAATAAGATTACGAGAATATCCGTGATGAGCGAGCTTTTTCGCCCATCCAGTTCTTCCAAACATGTGCATTTCTTCAGCATTAATTGTTCGCGCCCATTTTTCGACTTCATCAATCAACTTGACCAATTTCAGCCCTCCCTCTCCAGCAAGATCAGAGAGAACGACGCATTTTTTCCCCGTATGGGTTATTTCAACTTTGGTAATTGCAAAAGCACTAAATTGGATTTTATTTTTTAAGACCAGCCACAATTGTGCTTGTCCTGTAGCGATTTCTTCAGCGATTTTTTCCAGACAAACATCATCCGGAAAGCGCTGAGCATATTTCTTCAATGCAGCATTGAGAGCCTCTTGATAGGGAGCTATTTTTTCCCATGGCCACCGCTCTGTCAGATGAGCAGAATATAAATCTTGACTCTCTTGCATCATAATTTTAGCTTTTTTAGCTTTGTCACTCATCTCTCCTCAAATAACATCCCCCTACGCATTTCACGCATTCCATGCCCCCCGCACAATAAAAGAAAAAAGTCTCCATCATCCCTTTGTCACAACAAAGGAGGAACTTTCTTCTTTATAAAAATAAACCATGGTGCAGCCTATTTTTCCTTTATCGCAGAAAAGCATGAAACATAACGCACCACCTTGTTCCTTTGTTTATAAAGGTTTGGGAAGCCTATGGGGCATTTGTTCTTTAATAATAGAGGCTTGAGCCTATCGCATGGTATTACAAAAGGACATGCCTATCGCATGCCGGCCCGCGTCAATTCCACATCAAATCCAGTGACATGAGTCCAATTCACCCCTTCAGGAATACGCAATTTAAAGCGATAAAACCGTGCCCTTGCGCGACAATGAATTTGTCCAGTATTATAAGAAGGCTGTTTTTCTGGTAACCAAACAGTTTCCTCTTCAAGAGATTGTCGAAAGCGCATTCCCACAGACAAATAAAACTTTCCACTATTGACTTGAGGCATAATATTTTTCACCCGTGTTATCATGCCATTTGTCTGCCCCATTTCTTGTGATGTCACAACACAAGCCATAGGACACCCAGAAAACGAACCCAGTCTTCCCTGTTGATCAAATGCCCCCAGAATAGGCGATTCATTTTTCCAAGCTTTACTATCAAGAGAAAAGGATAAATCGTCAATATTCTTAGTCACAAAATCAAGACCTTCCAGGGTTGTTCCGGCTAAGAAAATAGGCAATACCATTTTGATATCGACGAGAGCTTTTGTCCATTTTTGCAACCCCCAATCATAAATGAGCAAGATACGTTTATGAAGATTCTCATCAGAATCAACCATCCAATAAACACGATTATACACCCCATCGATAGCAGCAGATAGAGTGTACAGATTATCCTTCCTTGATTTTGCGGTCATCGTTCGATCGACTTTTTCGAACCCAATGGGTATAATCTGTCCCTCATTTGTTATTTGATAAAACCCGCCCTCATCGGCAAAGAATGCTAAATCGCCTCTACAAACAATTGATTCAGCATTTTTTGCGCCTCGTTTATCGTGGATTTTTTGGAAACTAAAAATAATCTTAGAGCCAGGGATAAAAGAACCGGCATAGATTGCAGAACGCATAAAGATAATTGGATTTGTTGTCTCCGTTGCCCCTTGGACGAATCCGCCATCAGGAAAATCTTGATAATCACAACTTTTTTTCCCCACGGTCCAAAATTCAGCATCATTTAATCCAGACCAATGAACCCTTCTTGGATGCTCGGTTAATTTCATCAAACAAACGAAATCTCCCCAGATTCGAACAATCCCTGCCTGTGGTGGATTTCCTCCTAAATTTCTAAATGTTTTATCATGGTTAATATCAATCACTTGTGGTTTATCATTGGCATTCACCGCAATGATAAAATCACCAAACAAAGCAAAAGACCACGGAGCATCAACATTAGCCAGATAAGATTTTCCTTTTTGGCTAATATCTTTCCAGTTCATTGTTGTATTATCAAGTAAGTAGATTTTATCTCTTGTCCCGACAATAATAGAAACCCCATTTTTTGTTTTAACCGCAAGAGTGCCTAAGATTGGCTCCGGACAAGGCTCTGATAAAGGTTCAAAACTTGGCATAGGGATATAGGAGCCATCCGCCGGGAGCACATTAACAAGTTCATCGGTAAAAATTCCATTGATATCCGCCACATCGGGTCGATAATCAGCGATTGGGAAAAAAGCCATCAAGACCCCCATAAAATCTTTGAAGAGCCCAGTGCCATTCAAAACACCAAGGCTTATTGATAAAAAAACCACAAAAGCCCTTAAAACTCTAAAGGCATAAAATTCAACAAAATAAACAACCTAAAGTTGTTTAACGCACCGAAAAAACGATACCATAAATAATGGCCACCCCAGCGCCATCCACCAGCCCTTCACCATCCACACCCAACGGCGCAATCCAGCCATAAGCGACAAACCAGCCACCAGAGCCAAACCAACCTTCAACGCCAGCCATAAACGATTTGGAAAAAAGTCTTTTAAAAACGCATTGGGCGAATCTTTGAAAAACCTTTTCGGCGCGATGTTTCAATGCGCAAAGCTTGAAGCTGTTCTTGAAAATCTCTGAAAGAAACGGCGGCATATTCAGGATCTTTAAGAATATTTTTATAAAGTTCATATTTTGCCCGTGCTTTAATAAGATCAAAAGCATAAATCAACCAAGGGTTATCATCCTCTTTCAGCTGTTCATCGGCAAAATGAACAGGAGCATAAGAAAGCTGTACAGTTTCCACATGTTCTGGTGTTGGAAAGAGTCCTATTTTTTGATCAAGGCACGTATAAAAGAATGGCGTTCCTAGCGCAGGATGCATACCATATTGTTGATAAAACACTTCCAAGGGCATAAAGAACAACTTTGTTGGTGTTGCATCCTTTGTTACTAAAAAGACGCCCTCCAAACTCTTTTCTGATTCAATAAAAACCCCCTCTTCTTGCCCATACCATGTTTTACCACTTTGTGTTTTAAACGTCCTTTCTCTTTTTTCATTAAAGAAAAAGGGTTCGCGTTCACACAAACGCAAAGCCGTAAAAATTGAATCTTGAATTTGCAGGGAATATTCCGCTGTTGTATCGTCAATTTCATCTTGAATAAGCGCGACCATATAAGCAAAAGTTTTAGAATGATCTGAATGTGTAAGGTTTAGATTTTGGGGATCCGTGGATAAAGTGGTCATAAGCCTGTCCTTGTTTCTGGAAGCATTTTAAATTTTTCCCCCAACAGATCCCTCTTGTTGGGGGAAGAGAGCAAACATTCGCTTTAAGCGGGTGCTCCATAAGTTGGAATGACAATAGTGCCAAAATCCTGAGCCCCTTGCGTACTTCCTGGCAAGGTAAAGCAAGTTTTTTTCATACCAATAATGGTTTTTGCCGCAACCCCGAATTCTCTTTCATAGTCGAAGAGTTCTTCCACCAATTTATAGCGTGTTGCTCCTCGATCTTTACCAAAAGCAATCACAGCACTCTGCGCACCAAGCAGAACAGCACGACGCACATTTGGCACAGCTTTGTTAGCCGTCCCAGATTCAACCCCTTCGGTAATATGTTCAGCTTCGCGCAAAACCACACCATTATACATGCCCAACGATCCATCATAGAGCGGATTTTTGATACGACTTCCACTATAGATTGCCTTGGTAATGTCGAGCCATTGCCCCGCATCTGTATTGGTTCGCAATTGTGTCACTTGGGTTGGATGTAGATAAAGCACATAGACATTTTCCCCATCGAGCCGCACAGGTCTAATTTTAGGATTTGCCAATTTAGCTCGTTCAACTGCTTTATCAATCAAGCTGAGATCAAAAACATCGTCTTCTTTTAAGTCCTCATCTTTTGCTTTATCATTAGGACGTACCACGCGTTTATTGGTTGGTGCCGTTGGCGCATTAAACCCATAATGGACAGGTTTAAGAGTAATCGTACGTCCCTCAAAGTTAATTGTTTTTGCGGTATACCCGCAAACTTGAATGAAGAACATCATACTCAGACGATCTGCATACCAATCAACCAAACCATTTTTTGCCTCGGTGCGCAAATCATGAAGAATTCGTTGTTGATCAATCGTTCCCTCATTTTTGACACGCACAGCATGAACGAGTTCATTAATTGCCAAGCGATCATTGAGAAACTGTAAAGCTTCTTCATTGCCTTCCAATGTCTGCCCTTCGCTCACCCCATCGCCTAGCAACTGCACACGCAAATTAAAGCTAATAGCATCTCCACTTGCTTTCGTAGTTTCATCTTTTAATTGTACGATACTGTTTGAATCATTTCCAATCAACGGTGCAATTGGAAGTGCTTTTGAGACTTCTTGGTTTAGTAATTTAGACCATGTGCGCACTGCCATTGGGTCATTAAGTCCGATATAAGTTACAGTCATTTTGTCCTCTAAAAGTTTTATTGACATAAAAAACCCGGCAAAGCGCCGGTTGTTAAAACACCACATTTCATTTCAAATGGTGAATAGGTTGTTTGTGAGTTTTATCTAATTTCTGTTAGCGTCTGCCTCCCCCTTATAAGAGCTCTCCTCTCCACATCCGTGTTTGAGAAATCCCCTCGCATTCTCCTGCGCTAAAAGCCTCTTAACATTCCCGCAAAAAACACCTGCCACATTCTTGTTTTTAAAATTCTCTTCCCCCCATTAAACGATTAAAAGCGGCTTTATTTTTAGGATCAGCAACCCAAGCGCTAAACTCTGCTTCTGACATTTTATCAAGCATATCCAAAGAAATCGGCCCATTTGGCGTTAAACCGTTATAAGCAGCAAGAGTACGTGCAGAATTGTGTCTTTCCTGTAAATTTTCACCCATGTTATTGGGAACATTTGTGTAGCCAATTTTTTGTGCGATCGTGTAAATCACTTCAGCCGGATTTTGATTTTTTTGCGCACAATCGCGCAAGATCTGCTTCAACTCATCACCAATCAACGCATCAATATTTTTGGGATCGGCCATCTCAGGATAGAGCGAAGCACAAGCTGCCAATTGTTTAGCCCGTGTTTCATAAATAAAATCAGCCGCTTGATCAAAATCATGATGCTTTT
The DNA here is from genome assembly GCF_042194035.1 of Bartonella sp. OC16QHHD. NCBI lineage: Bacteria > Pseudomonadati > Pseudomonadota > Alphaproteobacteria > Hyphomicrobiales > Bartonellaceae > Bartonella > Bartonella sp. OC16QHHD. The sequence continues at coordinate 27,137 of NZ_JBHIMJ010000058.1, forward strand.
GTTTAACACTGGCAACAGACTGCTGAAAAAACGCATGCAACTGTTCTGCTTCGCGAGCCAGAGAAGGCTGTTGTTTTTCATGTGCAAGCCCTTGTTTTTGGAGTGTTTTTCCCAACCATTGCATATAGCCCATAAAGTCTTTTTGCGGATCTGGCGCAGCATCCTCGCCCCCTTGAACCTCTTTTCCAGCCTTTTGCGAAGAGTCCTGTTGTTGAAGCATTTGCCCTTGGAAATTATCTTCAAGAGTTTTTTCTTCTCTTGCAATTTCACCATTTTCTCCCTCTTGTGTTGAGACCAGAAAATCTTGTTTCAATTGGTTTTGTTCTGCCGGCGTTAAGTGTTCTTGATCCATGACATTAGCCTTCTCTTTTTTTTAACAATAAAATAAAATTTTTCAGATAAAACAGCCCCATAAGCACTTATCCCCTCAATGCTCTCTCATCATTTAGCACCAACATTCCCCCAATGCTCTCCACCCCACATGACGGCAAAACTCCCTCTCCACCCTGCTTTTCCCAACAACACTGCCCTACAAAACAGTTCTTTTAAGAAAAGGGAGCCCATGCACTACGAAAATCGATAAGCAATTTATGATATATGGCGTTTATCAGAAGTCACGCATGACAAAGTGTCCTATTGTTGAGCCTTTACTGTCTGCAACATCTGCATTATCTGGTCTGCCCCCACATTATCCCCCATCTGTGCTGAGGCATTTTGCTCTTCTTGAAAAGAGTTTTGCGCCTTTATCGCAATTTTATGAATAAGTGAAGCGGGTAAAGGCGAATAGCGTAAGAGATCGAGCATAATCTCAGGCGTTGCAAAATTTTGCATCAAAGGCAGCAATTGCATGATCAGTGCAAAAGTACGCTCTTTTTCATTAAGACTTGTTGGCGCATCATCCACGACAATATCATATTCCAAACTAGTCACCATTTCGCGTGTCAGCGGCACATACTGGGCATTTTCATCACCGGCAATACGCACCAACCGCCCATCGGACAGATAATTTTGAATAAGATAGAGAATAATTTTTCCCTGTCGTTGCCGATATCGACGCAACCCATCAAAAAAGGAAGCCAAAAGATTAAGTGACGATTGTCGCCGTTGTTGTTCAAGAATGCCAGGCTGATTGACAGCTCGCGTCCCAATAAATTCAGAAGACAACCCCGTCACCTGTTCGAGAGCGCTCTTTGCTTCATTAAACAATTGGAAAAACCCTTGCGGAAATTGTGCCACGGGTTTAGGTTGGATTCTTCCCCCAGACACAGCACCACTTTTCAACCAAGTAATACTATCGGCTCTAGCCCAACTCTCGAGGGCTTGTCGATCATCATCAAAAGCATCGCGTTCTGCCATAATTCCGCCTTTTGATTGGCTATTGAGCAAATGCATCACTTGACTAAAATATTTGTTTGCCCACCGTTGCGGATCTTTTGTTGGCTTAACAATTCCGTAAAATTGCCGGCTTAACTTATCAAAAGTACCGGTAATACACTCCCATCCCAATTGATTGGGTGGAACCAAGGGCTTATCAGGCGCTTCAAGCAGCTTTCTACCTAAAAATGCCCGTTTGACAATTTTTCTGTTCAACCTTGTTGCCTGGACATGAGGAAAGGTTTTGCTTAAATTTTGGAAATCCTGCTCTGAATAATCGACAAACTTTCCACTTAGAGGCTCGAGAACTTTATAAACCACCTCGCGTTCAAACCAGCGACATTCTACCAATGTCACCATTTTAGGACGTTGATAGCCGCTCCCCTCTTCTCCTTGATACCCCCTCTCGGACTGATAACTTTGTGTCATCCCATCGCTGGTTGAATGTAAAAAACTCTGATGTTTAACCCAATCAGCATTAAGATCGCTCCAATGAACATTGGGAAACATTTCCTGCGCCACAGCAAGGGGTTTTTCATCAATATACCATAAGCGTTGTGCATCAATAAGATTAGGCTTGACAGCACTTGCATCCCACACCATTTTCATCGGGTCTAAGCGTGCAATAATTGGTTTTCCTTGTGGATCTTCTTCATAATCAAGGCGTGTATCTGTCCACCCCATTCCGCAAATAATTGCATCTTGAAAAGCATCGGAATCTTCGTATTCCCCGTCAGCTTCATCACGAAACCACTCAGCCGCCCCTGTCAGAATCTGGTTCGCAAAAGCTGCCCCTTCTTGTCGTGGAATAAATTGCACTTGCCTTTTATTATTGCGCTCAGCCCCAATCACGGCATTAATTAAAGGCGCAATACGGTTAAAAGTCATGACCGGTCTGTTTTGTTCGTGCAAGACAGCCAAGTCTTGCTCATTCCATTGCCGTCCATTATAAAAATCGTAATCTTCCTGGGCATTTTTTCGCCATTTTTCGACATGATCAATATCATCCTGATACCAACCCACGAGTTTTTTAAAGAGTGCTTGATTTTCAAGCGTTTCGATTTGATTAAAAGAAGAATCTGTAGACATATTCATTAAAAAGCCATCCATGAAGTTTGAGAATGGTGAAACGAGCGATAAGGTTTTTTTCGCGCTTTAGCATTTGGCTGTTCATAAGCCACACACATCAGTCCAAAGGCATCGGCCCCATGGCTTGCCCAATCATGTTCAGCGCCTAGTCCGATATTGCGCTGTTCGTCGCGCTTTTCATGATACCAAGCAAGCGCTTTTCTGCCCGCACATGTCGTTTCACGATTAAACCATAGTGCAGGAAACAACCGCCTTACGGCTTCGATACGCATTTTCACAGCGCCAGTTCCTTGATTAGGAATTATTTTGGTTTGAAAACCGGCTTGTTGAAGGGCACTTTCAAAACTCACATTATAGACACGATCTTTTGTTGCGCCATCATGAGGCAAAACCATAAGAGCCTTTTCATATCCCCTTTGAAAGACCCAGCCCACATGTTCTGAGAGAGGTTGACCTTGGGCTTCATAATAATCGAGCACTCGGATTTCCCGTCCAACAAACTGCGCCACCCACAATGCGGTAGCATCAGCCTTTGCGCCTGTTCCCCCGATATCCCAAAAGATTCTCACCTGCATCAAAGGATCCCGTGGAACAGTGGTAATCCGCCCTTCCATTTCGGCTTCCAGCAGACATTTCTGATAATAAGCCCCTTGGACAGCTTGGAGATATTCGCCTTCCCAAATATGGTTATACTGCTCTGGTCTTTGCAGCAAATCGTCCATTCGATCACGATTGAGTTTTTCAGGAAATTGCGGATTATCACGCCAATTGATTTCCACCCCTTTGATATGAGGATTATCGACATTTCGGAAACGCTTTTCCACGGCTGCATTTTCATGGCATGGGTTCCATGTCACCCATAATTCTGCATTCCAATCTTTTCCTTCTTCGCGCAAAGTTGGAATAAGGGTTTGCCAAGCAGTTTCGGTCACGGGCTCGGCTTCATCGACCCAACAAAGGAAAACGCGCCCCATTGATTTAATACTTGCGATATTGCGATCAAGCCCAGCAAACACATAGACGATCCGTCCATCTTTTGACTTAATATATTTATCGCCGATTTCATAATAGTCTTGTAAAAAAGGATAAGATTCGATAGCGCGTTTAATTTCCTCCAAAGAACTTTCATTGAGAGAGTTTTGAAATTGCCGTGCACAAAGAATAATACCGCGTTCTCCAGCCATTCCATGGCGATATCCCACCACAGCAGACATCAAAGCAAAAGAACGTGTTTTTCCAGAACCGCGTCCTCCCCAAGCGGCTCGCACATCGGCATTTCCAGTAAAGACAGGAATAAGCTTTGGAATAAGAGCCACTTGAGCCGTTTTCTGCTCAATTTTTTGAGAAATTTTCTGAACAGTTGTCATTATAAATTTTCATACTTTAGCAATAATTGCGCTACACCCTTTTGCTTATCCCAAGTTTAATGATCCCAGAGCAATTGAACGAAAAGAGCAATTGAACGAAAACGCCCTTCTCAAAAGCAGCGCTTTATCTTTTCTTCATCCTAATATTCAATAAATTTCACTTTTTTGCATGAGATCCCCTTGACCCCACCTATGCGCCCCAAGCCCCCAAGGCACAAAAGCCCCACCCCCTCAAACACCGCGCCTGTCATCCCCCAACCACAAGCAAGGTATCCTCCCCAACCAAATCATAGCCTCAGCACATGGCTCTCAGGCATATCCAAAGCCCAACATCCTCCAATATCATGCCTCTCAAGCATCACCAATCCTCACACTTTATCCCCCAAGATACCCCCACCAAAACACATGCATCAGGCAAGCATAACACTTCTCTCAAGTTTCATGCCCCTCACCCATCAAAACACTGTTCCATATCCACCACACAAATACCCTGCACCAAATTCCCTCCAGCACACGGGGCCCTTACGGCATCATTCACCAAAGCCCCTTCCCAGTATCACGAGCGCCTACAAGCACGATAGCCTCCGCTTCAATCCCCTCAAGATAGGCAATCACCAAAGCAGCCCCCTTGCAAGACATCACCCCACATCACCCACCTCAGCCTAACATTTTTCAATATCACAAGCCTCAGTTATCGAGGTATCACACTTCTCCGGTTCACTATTTTTTGCATTCACTGGTACAATCTCAATACGCGAAACTGTTTTAACCTGCCCTTCTCCAGTCCCCTGAAGAGGCAACACTTTTGCCAGCAGCGAAAAAAAAGGAACAGGATTATTCAACGCATGATATTGAAGATAAGACACCAGCCCATCTTCACCATAGTGATATCCAGCCTGCTCCGCCGCTGTCAGAAGAGCTTCATTAAATCGCTTTGTTGTTTTATTTAAAGCCCCTTTTTTCCGCCCTCTTCGACGTAAGGGAAGACAATGTTCATCTACCATCATCATGTTCCTTCCAACTAAAGAGAAACCAAAACCTCAAACACAAAAAATGACATAAAAATCAGCAACAAAATTTGCCAAGCATTCAACAATTAAAAATGGGACACACCCAAAAAGATAAGAGCCCACATAAAGCCCAAATCCTCCGCTTCATTTTACAGATTCACATTTTTACGCTTTTACATCATTACAGAAAAAAGCCAAATGAAACTCAAAAACCGCCATCCCCACGCCCCTCTGTAAACACGGGTCTGTCAACAAGCTGATTTCTCGTCTATCAGATTTCCCTGCTGATTATTTCATATGGCTATCCCACACTTCAAAGAATGGTGTTTCATCAAACACGCCAGATAAGCTCTGATCTACAATTCGACTTCAAAAAGCAAATTTTCCTCTGCTGAATAAAGCTTCCACCCCGCACCGATTTTAAACTATCATTCAACCTTTTACCCAATAAATTCCCCTACTAACATCAGATTACCGCCCCCAAACATCCCTATTTTACAATATAACAGACTAGAAAATCTTTTAATTGTTCTTGCCAATCCCTTGAAATTACTTTATCACTCAAAGGATATTTTGATCGTCCACGCAACGATCAATAAGGGATAGTAAAGCCCTAAGCTCTAGCGTAAGAATGAACCCACTTTGTGGGTGTCCCGGGATTCCGGGAGTTTTTGCTATGTCCAGGTGTGATAAGCACTAAAAGCAAAAATGCTGACTAGAGCTCAGTACTTTACTACTCCCGGAATACCAATGCGAGGGCGCTCGCAACCGGAGGGGGGCTTGAAGTGCAAACTAAAAATTCACATTTCAACGACATTTCAATAGGTAAAAGAATCCGTTATAGACGTATTTCAATGGGTCTTTCTCAAAAAGAGTTAGGAAGCCATTTAGGTGTCAGTTTTCAACAAATCCAAAAATATGAAAAAGGTTTAAATCGTGTAAGCGCGGGGTGTTTGCTCGAAATTGCTAAAAAACTAGAGGTTCCTATGAACTTTTTTTATGCGGACCTTTTAACAGCAGATATTCCCANCTAAAAAACGAGAGGTTCCTATGAACTTTTTTTATGCGGACCTTTTAACAGCAGATATTCCCACAAAAGAAACTCTCTTACACCACGATCAAGACACATACAGCGAAAAAGAACACGCCCTTTTAAAAAACTTTAGAGAGCTCCAGCCGAAAAAACAAAAAGCAATTTTGTGGTTAATTTCTGATTAGACAAAAGCGCATCAATCGACATCCTTTGCCAATATTCCCCTCTGCCTAAAGCCTTGCCGCCTGATATCACCACATCTCAAAAAAACGGTTTACGGCACCGGTTTACGACATCATAGGATAACAAACTTCAAAATAGGATAAAAACACCAAAACCTTGGAAAAACATCCCCACCCCTCTCACAGAATCTTATCAAAAGATCTCTTCTGATTTAAACGCACAATTCCGATTGTATCATTATGATACCTTTTTACATTTACCTTGTCAAGTTTTTATATTTTTCTTTTGATATTTTTGTGTTTTTCTTTAAGGGAGCCACATCCCTCAAAACACCTTTCCTGCAAAATGCCCCTCATACAAAACACAATGTCTAAAACAACAAGAGCTAAAATAGGATTTCCCCACTAAATAGGATTTCCCCTCTAAATAGGCTTTCATTGTATTGCTCATTCACCCACTTATTAAAAAAAACACCTCTCAATGCTTCTCACACCCATTTCACGGATATCCCCATACAAATATAGATGCAACTATAATTGTTAAGCTCCGCATAGAATATAAACGCCCACCACGAGATTTTTCTCTTCACATCTCTTTACACATCAGCTCTGCAATCTGTTCACAGCCATTCCCCACACACTCTTCTCCAGAAAACGCACTTCAACAACACTCTTCATCCCAACTTTCTCCTCCATTCACGAAGACACTTCCCCCAATCCTCGCACCACATTCCATGCCATGATAAAAGCTCTCACAAAGCACAAATCCTCCGCTTCATTTTACAGATTCACATTTCTACGCTTTTACATCATTACAGAAAAAAGCCAAATGAAACTCAAAAACCGCCATCCCCACGCCCCTCTGTAAACACGGGTCTGTCAACAAGCTGATTTCTCGTCTATCAGATTTCCCTGCTGATTATTTCATATGGCTATCCCACACTTCAAAGAATGGTGTTTCATCAAACACGCCAGATAAGCTCTGATCTACAATTCGACTTCAAAAAGCAAATTTTCCTCTGCTGAATAAAGCTTCCACCCCGCACCGATTTTAAACTATCATTCAACCTTTTACCCAATAAATTCCCCTACTAACATCAGATTACCGCCCCCAAACATCCCTATTTTACAATATAACAGACTAGAAAATCTTTTAATTGTTCTTGCCAATCCCTTGAAATTACTTTATCACTCAAAGGATATTTTGATCGTCCACGCAACGATCAATAAGGGATAGTAAAGCCCTAAGCTCTAGCGTAAGAATGAACCCACTTTGTGGGTGTCCCGGGATTCCGGGAGTTTTTGCTATGTCCAGGTGTGATAAGCACTAAAAGCAAAAATGCTGACTAGAGCTCAGTACTTTACTACTCCCGGAATACCAATGCGAGGGCGCTCGCAACCGGAGGGGGGCTTGAAGTGCAAACTAAAAATTCACATTTCAACGACATTTCAATAGGTAAAAGAATCCGTTATAGACGTATTTCAATGGGTCTTTCTCAAAAAGAGTTAGGAAGCCATTTAGGTGTCAGTTTTCAACAAATCCAAAAATATGAAAAAGGTTTAAATCGTGTAAGCGCGGGGTGTTTGCTCGAAATTGCTAAAAAACTAGAGGTTCCTATGAACTTTTTTTATGCGGACCTTTTAACAGCAGATATTCCCACAAAAGAAACTCTCTCACACCACGATCAAGACACATACAGCGAAAAAGAACACGCACTTTTGAAAAACTTTAGAGAGCTCCAGCCGAAAAAACAAAAAGCAATCTTGTGGTTGATTTCTGATTAGACAAAAGCACACCCATCAACATCCCTCGCCAATATATCCAACATCCTTAAAATATAAGCTTCAGATCACGACACTTCAAAGAAGGCAATTTTATCAGACAAGACAGATAAGCCCTGCCCTAAAATATTCCCTCACACACCTTTCTCCAGTCAACGCGATTTATACCCCTCTTCATCCCAGCTTTCCCCGCTCCATTCACAAATGCGTCCCCTAGTTCTCCGACCACATTCCATGCCAAGACAAAAACATACAACGCATAAATCTTTCACTTCACTTTTACGGATTCACATTTTTACGCTTTTCCATCTTTACAAAAGGCAGCAAATGAAACTGTTCTCCCAGCGTCTTATACTGCTCTGTCAAGAATCCAACATCTTGTAGCAGTTTCCTCCTACCAACCACTCAGACAGATCAGCATACCATACCCCTCAAACAACGGATTCAACAAGCAAGGCTTTTCTGAATATTCTTACACCCGTCCCTCTCCAACACAAAGAGCGAAAGCTCCTACAAATACCGATCAATTCCGCTTCGAAGCAAATACTCCACCAAAAAGACAAAGCTTCACACACACACCAAAAAGCTTCTCCCACAGTGCCAATTTTCACATGCTTCATCCCCAGCTTTCCCCGCTCCATTCACAAATGCGTCCCCTAGTTCTCCGACCACATTCCATGCCAAGACAAAAGCATACAATGCATAAATTCTTCACTTCAATTTTACAGATTCGCGTTTTTACGCTTTTCCATCTTTACAGAAAGCAGCCAAACGAAATTTCCAAACCAGCCCACCACTCAATAAACAAGAGTCTGTTAACAATCCCACTTTTTATCGAGCACATTGCATTTGGGCAACCACCTCTCACCACCCCTCAAAGAATGCTGTTTCACCAGACACGGACAGATAACCCCTACCCTCCAATATCCAGACACTCTCACAAAAAGCACCGTATAAATTGATATGCTTGAAGGTCTCTCGACGGCATATCCTTGCCTCTAATGCCCCCATCTCACCCTATCTCAAATGACAATATTTTACAGCATAAGGCATAAGAATATAATGAGATAATTTTTAAGATACAAAAAAATGCTCTCATTTTCCAAATCTTTTAATTGTTCTTGCCAATCCCTTGAAATTACTTTATCACTCAAATGGTGCCTTGATCGTCTACGCAGCGATCAATAGGGAGTTGAAGCCCGAAAACTCAAACGTTAATTTACCCCACGTTGTGGGTATCCCGGAGTTCCGGGAGTTTTTGCTATGTCCAAGTGCCATGAGCACTAAAAGCAAAAAGCTGATTTGAGCTCAGTGCTTTCAACCTCCCGGAATACTCATGCGAGGGCGCTCGCAACTGGAGGGGAGCTTGAAGTGCAAACTAAAAATCCACATTTTAATGACATTTCAATAGGTAAAAAAATCCGTCACAGACGCATTTCAATGGGTCTTTCTCAAAAAGAGTTAGGAAGCTATTTAGGTGTCAGTTTTCAACAAATCCAAAAATATGAAAAAGGTTTAAATCGTGTAAGCGCGGGGTGTTTGCTCGAAATTGCNCTACGCTTCTCCACATTTACAAAACGCAGCCAAGGAACGGTTCACCACCCCGCACCACTCTATAAACAATAGTCTATAAACGAACCCAGCTTTTTGCCTAGTACCCCTTACAAGTCTTCAGACGCCCTCCTCAAACGACAGCACTTCGTCAGGCTTGACAAATCAAGCCCTATCTCCTTAAAAACCGCCATCCTTCACGCATCTCTTTGCACCAACGCCTTACCCACACTCTCCCCCTATCCATGCGCACACTCTCTTCATCCTCCATTCCTCCTTTTTCTCTCCCATCACACACTCACAACTTAACAGCACTCTTCATCCCAGCGTTCCCCGCTCCATTCACAAATACATCCCCCAATCCTTCCCACCACATTCCATGCCATGATAAAAGCTCTCACAAAGCACAAATCCTCCGCTTCATTTTACAGATTCACATTTTTACGCTTTTACATCATTACAGAACGCAGCCAAAGGAAACTCCCAAACCACCACGCGATAATTTGATAAAAACAAAACACCTTTACAACAATCTCAAACAACAGATTTCTGTAAAGAGCTCATATGAATTTGATTGTTTAGATCTGACTATTAGATTGGCATATAGAGCCGTAGAACAGAAAGTAATTTTCTATAAGACAGAAACGATAAAAGCGCTATATAACTGAGACAGAACATGAAGAATTGCAAACAGATAAAACGACATCTTTCTTCGTTACAACACTGAAATTGTAAACGAGACGACGAATAACTATCGTCTGAATATGCAATTTCATATCTGCAAATTTTTATTGATTAATTCAATCCCAACACTTCCCCTGAAACACATTTCTTCATTATCTACTTCTTTGAGACAAACCGGCAAAGGGGTTTCATCTATTATAAGTACGGAAATAATAACGGGTTACTCCAACCTCATCATAAGAAACCATAGACATGATACCTGTCTTTATTGGCGTTATTTGATAAGTCAAGATTACACCATTTTGCTGTTTGTTTGGTTGATCTGTATAGATCACGTTATATCCATTCCGTCGCAAGAGATCAATAAATAGAGGAGTAAAGTTGTCTTCTGTTTTATTTTTTTTCACAATAAGTATTGTTGTAGCGGGCGGTAAAGGTTTTTTAAGATTACGAACAAAATCGTTAGCAATTAATTTTACATCATCTTTCGTAATATTTGGACTGACATAACTTGATGAATAATTACTGATAGATGCACAACCAGCCACCAATACAAGCGGTAACGGAAATAAATATTTTGACATCTTAACTCCCCTATTAATTGCATTCTCTCCTGAAAAGCTCCTACACCAGAAATAAGAGCCTCCTTTCAAAGAATAGCCTTAACAATATACTGCTTTACTATCAAGCATTAGTTAATCACTTTCTCGCTTGTTTAAAAAACGACCACCATCTCTCATAGTACTCAAAGCTTATGTTTAAGACACAAAATATATATGTTAAAAGTACGAAAAAACACATGTAAAGCATATAGTATATGTATACTTACTTTCATGGTGTGTTGCATTACATAAACCAACGCACAGCACCCTTCATTTCCCCTCCATTCACGAAAACACTTCCCCCCAATCCTCGCACCACATTCCACGCCCCCAAAAGCCCAAAGTGACCAAAAACACGCACAATATATAAACCACAAATCCCCCACTTCACTTTTACAGATTCACATTTTTACGCTTCTCCACATTTACAGAACGAAGCCAAGGAAAGGTTCACCGCCCCGTACCACTCTATAAACAACGGTCTGTAAAGAATTCAAATGCTTGCCTAGCAAGTTTCCACCACTGACCACTCATTCGTTTCAGATCACCCCCCTTCAAAAAGCGGTGTTTTTACCTCATGAATAAGATAATGAGCGAACCGTCTTTAGAAAAAAGAAACGGCATGGAGATATCAAATATATCAATGGTCGTCATCGACTGTCGTGTTAAGAGGTGTTAACTCTTTATTTTTCTTAATTTTTACAACGCCAATAATTCCCGTGGAAATAATTAATGCGGACATAGCTAAAAAAGAGCTTAACAATCCCACGAGTGCCAAAAGTCCAGCAATAAAGCCAGACATTGCTTCGGCAGAGTTCGCTAAAGTTGAAAAGGTTCCAAAACTCTTACCAAAATCTTCACGACGAGAATATAATTGAATAGCTGAGACTAAACCAATATCCACAAAGGCACCAATAAATCCTAAAACAAATGCTAACACGAGAAGGAATTTTAAATAAAGTCCAGCAGCTAAAGGCATAACAAACAGGATAACCCCATAAAGAAGCCAAAATATCATGAGCTTCAACGATGTAATATTTAATATAATTTTACTATAGAACAAACCACCAACAATAGTTCCAACAGCCATGAGAGAAAAAATATAACTCACAAGGCTCTCCTCTCCCCCCACAAAAAGAACAAAAGCTGGAATTAAAAATCTTAAAATAGCACCCGTAAAGAGAATAGCAAACGACGATCCAACGAGCGTAATAAATAAATTATTATTTTCTGTAGAAATATATTTAAGATATGAAGCTGTTTCTCGATAAATTTTTATAAAATTGAATGATTTATTCTCGCTTGAATTTAAATTCATGAGATTAAATAACACGATAATAGATATAAAATAGGTAAAAAAATCAAAAATGAGTACTGCCGATTTATTTGCTAAAAAAAGCAGTATGGAACAAACCAAAGGGCCAATGACGGCTGCCGTTTCCATGATAATTTGAGCAATGCTATTGGCCTTTGTAAGATCTTTTATTGAAAACATTCTGGGAATAGCAGCTTGAAAACTTGGTTGGAAAATACTTCTTCCTATCGTTGTACATATTGCTGCAAAAATAAGAACAATGATATGTGCTGTACCTGTTATATAAGTTATAAAAACAAACAATGAAGCTAATAATCTAACAACTTCACTTAAGATCATATTTTTCTTCAAAGAAAAATTATCCGCTAACCAACCTCCTATAGGGCCAAAAAAGAGAAAAGGGATAAATCGAAAAAAATACACAAGACCTGTAAAAAAGGTGTTATCTGTTAATTCTAAGACCAGTAAAATAAAAACAACTTCATAAGCATAATCACCAACTTTGGAAATAAAGAGAGAGCAAAAAAGAGCTAATGGACTCTTTTTTAAAAACAAATTCATATCAACCATCCGATGTTAAACTTTGCTACACTTAAAGTTACACTTCCTTCGCTACAATTGGTGATATGAACTTCAGAAGAGTCTTTTATTCTAATAAATCGCTTAATAAGTTAAGTGAAAATTTTTAAAGAAATACTCCTCTTGATATAAGCATTTACTCTAATATCAAGTAATATCTTTAAAAAAAGAAAGAATGTAAAAATTATGAGATCACAATCTTCCATATTATTACATTGACCTCCACCCCACGTCTCAAAGAATGAAAATTCCCAACCAGCACTAGTCTACAATCCCACAATAAAAAGCAACTTTCCCCACAAAATAAAGCTTACACCCAACCACTTCTCAAACGACAGCACGTCATCAGGCTCGACAAATCAAGCCCTATCTTCTTAAAGCCGCCATCCTTCACGCATCTCTTTGCACCACCGCCTTACCCACACTCTCCCCCTATCCATGCGCACTCTCTTCATCCTCCATTCCCCCTTTTTTCTCCCATCACACACTTAACAACTTAACACCCCTCTTCCCTCCAGCTTCCCCCTCCATTTATGAAAACACTTCCCCCCAATTCTCGCACCACATTCCACGCCCCCAAAAGCCCAAAGTGACCAAAAACACGCACAATATATAAATCCATAAATCCCCCACTTCACTTTTACGGATATACGTTTTTACGCTTTTACATCTTTAAAGAACAAAGCCAACGAAAAGTTCACCACCCCGCACAGCTCTATAAACAATAGTCTATAAACGAATCCAGCTTTTTGCCTAGTACCCCTTACAGTCTTCAGACGCCCCCCTCAAACGACAACACTTCATCAAGCTCAACAAATCAAGCCCTGCCCTCAAATATTCTAGCTCTTCACTCCCCCTAAAAGAGCAGTGTTTTACGGCATAATAGAATAGAAAATTTTTGATTTTTCTTGCCAATCTTCTGAAATTACTTTATCACTTAAAGTGTGATTTTGATCGTCCACGCAACGATCAATAGGGAGTTGAAGACCCGAAACCTAAACATAAATTTATCCCGCTTTGCGGGTATCCCGGGATTCCGGGAGTTTTTGCTATGTCCAAGTGCTTCTCAGCACTAAAAGCAAAAAGCTGATTTAGGTTCAGTATTTTCAACCTCCCGGAATACCAATGCGAGGGCGCTCGCAACCGGAGGGGGGGCTTGAAGTGCCAACTAAAAATCCACATTTTATCGATATTTTGATAGGCAAAAGAATTCGCCACAGACGCATTTCCATGGGGCTTTCCCAAAAAGAATTAGGAAGCCATTTAGGTGTCAGTTTCCAACAAATCCAAAAATACGAA
>NZ_JBHIMJ010000106.1:0-15020 GCF_042194035.1 Bartonella sp. OC16QHHD
TTTTAAAATCTCTGTGACATCTTTGGTTTGCATCATCATTCCCCCAGCATGATCTGTAATTCTTTTACATAAAAATTACTTATGTAATACTTAGGCTCTCTAGAAAGACTATATATTTCCTCACTATCAATTTCACCTCTTCCATAGTTTTTTCCAAAAACTCTTGTAAAAAGGGATAGGTTGCGGAGTGGGAGTGTTCTCAATCTTTTCAATCGGTTGGTCACCATCAAGTATCTCTTCTCCCGCGTGTACTTTAATTCTTTTGCAAAGGAATTCATAAAAATTACTGGCGTAATATTCGCAATTATCCAATGGATACATAACATAGATTGGACATTCTCCATCCCGAAACTGCGTATAATCAAAATAAAAAATTTCATCAAAATCAGCGTAACACACGACAAGCTGTTCTGATGTTGCAAAACCATCTCTTCTATCATTTAAGTTTTGGAAAACAATATCACCACCAGGGATATCTGCTCCACACTCCTTATAAAGGCTAAAGATTTCTTCACCACCAATTTCTCCTCCTCCATAATTTTTTAAAAAACTTTTGTAGGACGAGGTGAATTGTAAACCAAGAGTTCTCTCAGCCTTTTCAATCACAAGATCATCAACCGCATTTTTTTCAGTACCAAAATTGATAATATCATTATATTTATCAATTAATACTGCAACATCATCTAAGGTATAGGTTTTCATGGATGATCCTCAAAACTTGCGTGATAAACGCTCCATATTCCCTCTATCAACTTCACCTCTTCCATAGTTTTTTCCAAAAGCTCTTGTAAAAAGGTATAGGTTGCGGAGTGGGAGTGTTCTCAGTCTTTTCAATTGGTTGATCACCATCAGGTATCTCAACTCCCACGCTTTCTTTAATTCTTTTGCAAAGGAATTCATAAAAATTACTGGCGTAATATTCGCAATCTTCAGATGGAAGCATGACATAAAGTGGGCATTCACCATCCCGAAACTGCGTATAATCAAAATAAAAGGTTTCACCAAAAGCAGCATCACAAACGATAAGCTGTTCTAGTGTTGCAAAACCACGTTTCCTATCATTTAAATTTTGGAAAACAATATCATCAAAAGGAATATCTTCTCCACACTCCTTATAAAGCCTATAGATTTCATAACCACCAATGTCCCCGCCTTTATAATGTTTTAAAAAAACTTTATAGGAAGATGTGAATTGCAAACCAAGAATTTCCTCAGCTTTTTCAATCACGAGATCATCAACCTCCTTATCTTTGCTAGCAAAATTAACAATATCACCTTCATATTTATCAACTAATACTGTAACATCATCTAAGGTATAGGTTTTCATCAATTATCCTCCATAAATTATTTTATAAGTTTCTCTTTTCATCAACCGTAGAGAATTACTGCCGGTGCTTCTGTCCCCATCTGTCAAAATTTAGACCTATAATGCCCCATTTCATATTGATTATTCCTCCTAAACTACTGTTTTCTTGTTCTCCATACCCATTACCAAGTTTATACCAATATTCCTCTCTCTGCTTCTCAAACTTTTTTCTATCTATGAGCGATTGATGTGTTTTTGGATTAGCATGAATAACAGAAGTATATTTTTTATGAAATTCATGGCTCATTTCTGCTAAGGGTCCATCAGGGGTTTGATTTAGGTGATGCAACTCAACAGACTTACCATCATATCCTATAGGTGCTCTTCTTGCTTTCATTCTATCAATATTAGTGCCCCATACCGTTTCCCCTTTTTCAGTCCATTTAACCCTTTTGTTAGGATCAAACAGGTCGTCTCTCCGATAAACTGTGTAGGTCTGTCCAAATTTGCTATCGGTAAATTTAGTGGGTTTCTTTTTTAACCAAAGCTTTTTTTCTTTAGCAGCAAGTTTGGTCAGTTCTTTCCTCGCCGCAAGTTTGTCAGGATCTCCTTGAGCTGCAAGTTCTGCAAGATTTTTCTTGGAAGCGAATTGGGCAAAATCTTTCCTAGCAATGAATTTAATCCAAGCCTTTTCGCCAAGCTTTATGCCTCCCTTGGCTGCTCCAGCAACTCCTGTCATTAGGGATGCTGTTTCAGTCAATAATTTTCCAAATTCAAGTCCAGCTTTAAAGGATCCACCAGCACCGGCTCGCTCATATTCCTCCTTCATTTTATTAATGCGATCTACATAGGACTGTCCAAGGGTCTGACCAATTGTCGCCAAAATCTCACCACTGCTGAAAAAATCTTTGAGCGCTTTCAAAGTCTCTTCGGGATGTTTGGCTAGTTGCCAAAAACCATCAACCGTATCGTATATTTCAGCCGGTACACCAGCTACTATACCAGCCCCAAAGCTTATACCTTGCCCTGTACTAATCGCAGACCACTTCGCAGACACTTCTGCTTCACATAAAAGGTCAGGACACTCCTTTAATTCTTTATTCATCTGGGCTATTTGAGCACTGCTGAGGTAGTTATTTTCAGCGGCATTACCAGCGGCATCAGCGCCGGCATCAACATCGCCACCGGCAAGGGCAGCAGCAACGCCCCCGGCAGCCCTTGCAACATCAATGGTGTGGTCTCTAAAGTCAGCAAACTGCGCATCAATCTTTGCGTTTATACGCGCTTCCTCTTCCGCAGTTGGGGTGCGACCGTTTAGGTCCCCCATTTCCTCTTTCACAATGCCTTGCACCCACAATTGAAACTGGAGCATAGCTGTGGCTTCGCCCACAGCACCCCCCACAGCACCGGCTGTGCAAGCACCGCTCGCAACAGCGCCTTTTAAGCAGCCAAGACCGGCGTGGGCAACGATCTGTGTGACCGTATCTATTTTGCCTTCTGCCTTGGCGGTACCGATTTCTTCCGCCAACGATTTGCCAACCGTATCAGACAGAGCGATGCGCAGATTGTTAAAAAAGTTCTTGTCAAGAGAGCCACCCTCAAGAGCCGTTTGAACGCCTGTGCCAATGGCGGCTTTGATCAGGTTCTTTTCCGCTTCACTGGCGATACGATCGACAAAAGGAGCGGTTTTTGGNGCGCTTTTGTTAATCAGCGCTTGGACACCTGCCTGTATCGCCGCATTCATGGCGGTGCTCGAGCCAAGCCCTAAAGCACCGGTAATGGCACTAGCAGCGCCCGAGGCTGCTCCGCCCGTAACCGCCGTGACAGCCAATGCCACGAGAGCC
Source organism: Bartonella sp. OC16QHHD (assembly GCF_042194035.1). Taxonomy (NCBI): domain Bacteria; kingdom Pseudomonadati; phylum Pseudomonadota; class Alphaproteobacteria; order Hyphomicrobiales; family Bartonellaceae; genus Bartonella; species Bartonella sp. OC16QHHD. The sequence continues at coordinate 3,151 of NZ_JBHIMJ010000106.1, forward strand.
GCACCGGCTTCTGTCAATCCTTGGGCTTTATAATCCCAGTCTTTAAATTCAGCTCGAACTGCTTGCCAATCCACTTGCTTGGATAATTCTGGATCATCACGCAGTTGCTTGATCCATGCTAAGCCTGGGGAGCGAGATAATTGCTCAAGAGATTTGTCTAAATCACCGGTTGCCTGATACTCAACAACGAAGCCATCACCCGCATCAAGCTTTATGCCACCCTTAGCATCTATGGTGACATGTTCGATGGTCTCCTTAAGGTAACCTTTATCGCTCTCACTCCACCACACAAGGTTTTCATTACGCTGATAAACGTCCTTAAAATCTTGATCCTTGTTGGTCAGAAACTTGATTTTTCCCGTATCTGATGCCAAATGCGTCTGACCACCACTTTTTGCCCCTATGGCATCAAGCGTGAGATCCCCATTTTGCGCATGCATGGAGAGGTTGCCCTCTGTTTCTATCGTGGTTTTGTTTGTAGTAACTTCTGTTGATTGTTGACGAAACTTATTCTTTTGCTTCGATTTGTCGCCTTCTTTGCCCCTCAGATCCAAATCAAAACTGTTAAAATCTTGCTCTGAAATCGCGTTGAGAGCGCCACCACTGGTGAAATCCCCATTGCCCTTGGCTTTAAACTTTCCCCCAAGGTTAAGTTCACCACCTGTGACAATGGTCAAATCTCCATCACTGTTGACTTCTGTCAAACGGTGCTCACTGCTTTGGGCGTTATAATGCCCTTTTTCCAATGTCTCCTTATGGTCACTCTCTAGCACTAATGAACCAAACGTAGCAGAACCATCGACAATCACCGTCATCGGACCGCCACTGCTCCATTGGCCACCAGTCATGCTTAAATCGCCAAGGGAGTGAATGTTTAAATCCTGTATAGAAATGATTTGAGCCTGCTGCCCACTGCGATCAACAAAACCATATTCATTCGTGTCACGGATTTTTGCAGTACCATCAATGATTGTCTTCGCATTGAGGGTGATGATATCCCCCAGAATAACACCGGAAGAATTGGCTAAAAGATCGCCACTGCTGAGATCTACAGCACCGCTGCCAAGCAAAAAACCACCATCATTAAACAAAGTTTGCGTAGTCGAAACATGCAATGCACCATTACTTGATATGGTGCCGCTATTGGTAAGACGGTCCGTCTCTATAGTGACGCCATTGCCTTTCAAACGTGCACTGGCAAGGTTTCCTTGCTGCGTTTTTGCCCCATAAACATCTTGTGCTAAAGAAGTGTTTGGTGCCAAATAAACGTGGGGTACCAAGACCTCTTGTCCGTCGACAAGGTGGGTCTCAAGCCAGATCATATCATTTTTGATCCCAGCAATTTGCTGAGGCGTTAAGGGCTTGCCTAGCTCTAACCCCAAGGGATCTTGCTGCTCCACAGCATTGTCATAGAGCCTTTGCATTTGAGCATTGGGATCTTCAACATCAAGAAGAGTGCGATTACCTGTCAGCTCAAAGATTTGCTCACCCACCAGACGATATTCAAAATAAGCATCCCCTAATCTTTTAAACACGTTCTCAGGCTTATAATTGCCAATCTTTTTTAAGTAATAGTCCGATCCCAAAAATTTACTTGGGTTGATAAAGTCCTGTCGCGTCTCAACTAAAAACGGCACATCCGGTGATTGGGTCTGGTCCAATTCTGTCTTGACAGAGTTTAGCCCATCTTGCGTTGGCACCTGTATGGATTCTGGTGCGGGGGTTTTTGTGCTTGGTGCAAAAAGCCCTTTGTGCCCTTTCAAACCATTGATAATCCCATCTAATCGATCATCACTAATCAGTGGTTTGGAACCGTCAAAATCGGTGTTTTTAACACCAGCCAAACCTTTATCGCCAGAGCTTAAGCCAACTTGCTCAACCCCCTCACGCACCGCATGATTGTCAATATAGCCTGTCAACTTGGCATCAAGCGTGCCACCAGCTTCAATCGTGCCGTAAACAGCATCATAAGTGCGTTTGAGTGTTTGGGTAAAAGTAGGACCATCCCATTCCTCTGCACCGTTTATACATGCTGGATTTGTGATACTACATTGCTTATGTCTGTAGCGCGTTTCAGTTACAATCTTAGTTGTTTCGATTAAATCGCGCCCCTCATTGAGCAGCGTATCGCCATGCATCTCAATGTTGCCATTGGCAGCAATCAAGCTATAGCTATTGCGGATATCACCAGCATTAATTGTCAGATGATGTCCTACTAAAATCTGTGCAGCATTATTGGTAAAATGAGGCTGCTGACGAATGATCGTGGTGTCGATATTTTCCTTGATACGTAAATGATCAATATTTTCGACATCTTTCCATTCTCCTCGCACGTAACTGTGAGAAATCACTTTATCGCTAACTTCAACCCCACCTTCACGCATGTTGGTAAGCGCTGAGACATCGAAGGTCATATCGCCTGACACGGCTTCTAAAAGACCCGAGCTGTTGATCACATGACCAGCCCGCTCTCCACTTAAGCCACGGATGATGAGATTGTCTTCAGCAATGACATCGGCAAACTTATTAATAAAATCCCCATCCAAGGAGAAAATGGCAGATTTCTTGGCATAAATCAGCCCACTATTACTCAGATCAGCGCTCACATTGAGCGCAACCCCATCACCACTTGAACCAATACTGCCGGCATTGTCCAAAACATCTGCGGTTAAAACAAAAGCGCCACCACTTTTGAGAACACCGTCTTCACCATTTAAAACCAGAGCAACTTGCCCCAATGACGGATCATGACTTTTTGCTATAAGCGTAAAACTGTTACTGGCTAAAAGCTGACCTGAATTGGCTAAAGACCCAAGCTTCGCATCAACAACACCGCCCACCATAATACCGGAATTGCTTAAAACATCATGGCTGTTGAGAGTAAGTACCCCGCCTTGCGCTTCCACAAGCCCAGTTTGGGTGAGTGTGCTTGCCTTCAGCGTTACATCATAGGCGCCAACCTCACTTGTCTTACCCAGCGTCAAGATGCCATCGGTTGAGAGCTCTATCCGCTTTTTAGAGACAATGCGCCCCGTTTGGTTCAGAGTGTTTTGCGCATGCAAAGCAATGGTATCATTGCTTTCTATCGTGCCACTATTGGTTAAATCACCATGGCTGGTCAGTTGAAGGTCACCACGCTCAATCTCTATGTGCCCTGCTTGGATCACACTATCAGCAACAATATTGACTGCCCCTTGCGTAGAAATGAGACCATCAACATTCTCAAAACTGCCCACATTAATGCGCAAACCATCCCGCGCTAAAACATGCGCACCTTCATCATGTGTAGCGTTTTGTTGGTCTGAATTTGTCGTTTCAGCGCTTTTATTGACAAAAGACGTTGCAACAATCTTCATCTCACCGGCTAAAGCACTGAGAAGACCAGCCTCATTGTTTATATGACCAGCACGTGTCTCTTTCAGCCCACCAATGCTGAGAGCCTCTTCTGCAATAATTCTACCCTGTGTGTTGGTCAGATTACCATCACTGAATACGTCCATAGATTTTTTGGCGTAAATCAGCCCACTATTGCTGACATTTCCTGCCACATTGAGGGCAACATTCTCACCACTAGAGCCAAGCGCACCGGCATTGTCTAATTGCCCTGCGGTCACAACAAAAACACCACCACTTTGAAGGACACCTTCGGATGTATTCTTCAGAAAGGCTTGTTGCGGATCGGCGCCTTCTTGTGTGCTTACCATCAAATGCAAATCATCGGTTGCAATAAACGTCCCTTGATTGGTAAATGCACCAATATGAGCATCGACACTCTCACCGCGCATTGTGCCGTTATTGATAACCCCATCACGCACTTGAAGGGTTAATGCTCCCTCTTGGGCTTCCACAGTCCCTGCTTGGGTTAAAGCATCAGCACTTAAAACCACATCATAACTTAAAATCGTGCTCTCTTGAGAGGTTGTGAACATGCCCCCCGCTGTCAAGGCAACCTGCTGCATACTGACAATATCACCCGTATGATTGAGGGCACCATGGGCATCCAGCGTTATCTTCCCATTGGACCAGACAGTGCCTTCTTGGATCAGGGCACCGTGATGCGCATAAAGGTCAACTTTTTGCTCTGCCACTAAGCGCGCGCGTGATGTAAGCTCTGCTGCTTCCACCAAAAGAGAGCCGCCGGCGCTATAATGTCCAGCGCCTACAGTGAGCGCATCATCGGCGCTCAAGACAATATTCCCCTTGGCACCAATATGGTTGTTTAAAGCGGTGATTTGATTGGTTTTAATGGTCAGATCGCCAAGGGAAGAAACCCCTGTTTGATCATTGTCTTGCATGCGGCTCAGATCAATTGTTGCTGCTTGGATCTCTAAGAGATCACCGGCGGCTATCCGCCCATTCCCCGCCTCAAGCTTTGCTGCCTGTAAATGCAAAGAACCCGTCGCTGACTGTTGACCATCACTCCCAATACCGCTTGCTAGAAGAGCATGAGACTGGAGCTTGATCAGATCGGCGTGCACATCAACAGTACCGCTCGCTGCAACGCGAGCTTGCTCAGCCAGTTCAACATGTTTCAAAGCCTTCAGCTCAACTGCTTCTTCTGAAAAAAGAAGATCTTTCACATGCACACTATCGTGGTGGGAACGCGCTTTTACTGCTCCTTTGGCGCGTGCTTTGGCAATCACCAGCTTGCCATCACTTGTCAATCTCATGGCGCCTGCATTGGCAACCATGTCTCCGCGCATCTTAACGCCGGCGCCTTTATCATTGGCAATCACGCGGATCTGCCCCGCATACATTCCACCAAACTCACTGGAATCAATCGCCAATTCTGGCTCATTGCCATCAGAACCAAGAGAAGTTGCTTCGCGCTTGTGATAATCAAAATGATTGTGACCAGCGATAACAGCCAAATCTCCTTTGACCTGTATGGGACCCCCGATACTGATCTTGCGCGAAACAAGATCAAAAATATCTAATGCACTCCCATCAGCCCCACGAGAACCTATGGTGATATCTCCACCCTCAACACGCAACCCACTCAAAGCGCCATCGGCTCCAATAATCGGTTGTCCAGTCGATAAAGTCACCCGTGGTGTATTAATAAAGCCACAACCGTTACAGGTAATCCCATTGGGGTTGGCGATAATAACATCCGCCATATGCCCATGTACTTCGCTCACGCCTTCAAGACGCGAGCGATTGGCACTCACCACTTCATTGAGGATAACCTTTGCTGCACCGCTATAACGCAAATTGCCGTTGCCTGGCACCAATCCCCCAAGCTGTGAACGCGAAACCTCCTCAGTCGAATTGTTCAAAATCACGCCATGGGTATCAACATTGAAACTGTCATATTTGTTATGAGAAAGACCCTGTCCATTGGGGCGAACAATATCAATCAGCGGCACATCATTGCCGGCTTTCCCCACCGTGGGGCGGAAAACAGAGCCAACCCCATCAGCTGCTTTAATCCCTTGGCTCTCTTGTGCAACAGGACTTCGCGCTCCAAGCGCTTGTGCTTGCAATAACAAAGGCTGAAAAGCTAAGCAAAAACTTAAAACAAGTGAAAGCCCCTTATGGATCCCTCGCTGCAAAACACAAAGAACGCGCTGCCATAGCTTGTATCCATATCCCAATCTATGCTTTTGATTTTTCAATCCCCGCATCTTCAGCTCCTCATAAAATTCTTTATCTCTTAAAAAAACAACCCATATGGGTATAAACAGCGCAGCGATATTTTTACCGCCCCTTTGCTCTAAAATCTTAATAATGCCCGCACTTGAAATAACCCTGTCGCATTCCCCTTTTCTCGCACTGTCGATTGGGTTAAAATATTTGAATAAGACACATCAATATCCGTAATGTCTCCGGTTGCATGGAAACCAAGAGTTGCCCCAACGAGGCTCCCGCCAAAACTGTTTTTGTTTACATCATTGGCTACAGCCCCCAGATCAAGCGCCATATAAGGGGCAAATTGGCTCATAAATTTACGCCCCATTCTCGAAGAAAAACCTGGCAACAACAGCGACAATTCATTGCGCCAAAACGCCCCATTATTGCCGTAATAAATCGCCTCACGCACCCCACGCACAGAGGAACTACCACCAAGCGATATTTGCTCTGAACTAAACAATGTGTCGGGTGATAATTGTCCTGAAAACAGCGTGTTATAGCGAAAGTTATATTGTTTGAGCGAAAAAGGACGCACGTAGCCTAGGGAAAAAGATAATTTGGAAAATTGCCCTTTGGGTGAATTTTTTGTTGTATTCTCTTGCTCTTTATCATCATAAGCGCCAAGAATTGCCAACCCTTTATGAAACCCTATATGCGCGCTTAATTCTCCTCCAAGCCACTTGCGCGAATGATCAAGCTCAAAGGTTGCAATAGCCAATTTACGGCTGGAAACATCAACCCGACTGCCCATAATAAAATTATCAGAATATTTCCATGTCAAGCGTCCTGTAAGCCAGGTCTTTCCCTCTTGATCACGGTCGATAACCCGTGAAATCCACGGTGTAAGCGATAAAGACTTACCCGCAGTCATAATATCGGAAAATATTCCCTTAACACTCGAATGATATTGGCTCCACGTCCCATCAAAACCTGTTGTCCAAGTGCCATAGGGAAGAGAAAAGGATCCCGTTAGAGTATCACTATTGGGACGCTTGTGAGAAAAATGATACGGACTACCATCCATAGAACGCTGATAGCTCAACGACCATTGATCATTGATCCCCAACAGATCATCAAAAGAAAAGCTCAAGCGCGTTTGATAAAGCCCTGTTGCTTTAGCGCCAAGATTATCGCTGGAAAGCGTAATAAGCCAAGGTTTCTGTTTTTCAATATGAACATCGAGTATCGAACCACCCGAATTGCTCCCCGCACCAAGATTAATGGTGGCTTGGCGTGAGAAAAGCCGATTGATTTGATCAAGCCCTTGCTCTATCTGGCGCAGATTGGTCGGTTTTCCAATAAGGTTTGGAAAAGCTGTGGTGATTTCTCCTTGAAGTCTCCTCTCAACTTTATGCCCATCCAGAGTGATATCTTCCATCACACCTTCAACTACAACAATCTTGAGATGACCGCCGCTTAAATCTTGCTCAGGCAAATAAGCCCGCACCGCAATATAGCCGCGCTTCATATAAAGCTTGGTCACCGCTTTGAGCACTTTATTGATTTCGGCAATCCCCAAACACCGTCCTTCCCAAAGAGAAATGGCTTCATGAAGGTCGGTATGAGAAATCAACTGAGCACCAACAAATTCAATGCTTTTGATCAGCAAACAGGTTGTACCAGATGAAGCACCATAGGCAGATGTGGTATCATCGTCTGGCAAAAATATCCCATGTGTTTCGTTTCTACGGTGCAATCGTTGAAAACGCTGTTGTTGTGTTTGTTGTCGTTGGATGCTCTCTGATTGATTAATCGCTTTCTCACGAATGTTTTGGGCAAAACTCGGCAACGAGAAAAGGCACAAAATAGCCGCAAAAACAAAAGTGAAAAAAAATCTATGCATTCATTGTGTCCTCAAAATGAGCAACAAAATGAACCATATCGTCAGCGTCACAGAAAAAATCGCCAACCGCGTAACAATTTTTTAATTTTTTGATGAGAATAATACTTATAACATCTGAGAAAAAAGCATAGACTGTACTGTATACACCTGCTTTATGAGTTGTGCAAACCATATCATTTCCCCCGCTTTTGAAGATTTTACAATGACACTGTTAAATGACAATCATACACTCTAATATGCTTCTTAATTTTAAGGTGTTGCATGTAATATAATTTTGAGCTTTAAGTAAAGACTCTTATTCATAGAATAGACCAAATTTATTGGAACTGTTACATATTAGAGACAACAAAAAACACTCCATTATTATCGCTTGATAAGAAAAATAGTATGACAATCGCTTATTTACTAAAATAAGAAAAAAAGAAAATGCGTAATGCTATAACTGATGAAGGATTAGCATATTTAAAAGCCGCTTATCCTAATGAAAAAACACTAAAGATGATCTGTTTTATTATGTTTACGGTTTTTTGCATTCAGAAGATTATCGCACCCGTTATGCTGATAATTTATGCAAAGAATTGCCTCGTATCCCTTGCGTAAAAACGGCTGATGATTTTTGGAAATTTGTGACAGCAGGGCGTGAACTCGGTCATTTGCACGTAAACTATGAAACTGTAGAACCTTATCCTGTCACCTTTAAAAAGGGTAATCCAAAACAGACAGAAATCTCTAATCCCGAAAAATTCTATTATGTAACTGAAATGAAATTCGCAAAAATTAAGGATAGTAAGGAAAAGAATAAATCAACTGTTATTTATAATAGCAATATCATCATGACAGATATCTCTCTTGAATCGGTTATGGGGCGTCAATGCGTTAAGACAGATAAAAAGAGTGGTATTGTTAATGATGCTAATCACTATGCTGTTGAAACCATTGGCAACCCTGCCTACCCTCTAGAGTTATTGCAGAGGGTTATTACCGTAAGTTTAGAAACAATGAAAATTGTTAAGAACCTACCAAAATTAGAAATAAGAGAAACCGAATAACTTATAAAGCATGCTCACATAATGAGAGTGATAACCTTACAAGGGGTATAGAGCTTATAACCATAATCTATACCTCTCTTGTTAAGTTGATTACATACAATCTTTAAAAAGAGTGTTTATATGCGTTATTCTAAAAAGAAATCATTTGCACTTTTAAATACTCTTATTTGGATTGCTTTAAGACTTTTAAGAAACCCACTCTTAAAATGAATTAAATTTTTTTACATTGCCTTTAAAAGATTATACCGTAATCTAAAATGAGTGCTTTATTGTTTTCAAAAGCTTTGTTTAAAGAGAGTTATGTATATTCATTTTACTTATAGGTTTTGAAGGTATAAAAACCGTCAAAACCCCTTCAAAACGTATATTATTAGTTGAATTTATAGGTTGTGTTATCAATAGAGGTTGTTTTTTAAGATCTGTAAAATATTAACACATTGAAAAATAACGTTTTTACTTTTTATCGTTTTTTTATCTAAAAGAGGCAACCGTCAAAACTCAAAACCCCGTCAAAACTCATAACTATAAAGATCTTGATAGCATCTCTTATGAGTTACAAGATATCTTTTGAAAAGCTTTAAAGGATCACATGATTTTTATAAAGCACGTTGTAATCATTCTCTAAATCATAAGGTTATCTATTCAAAAGAACTGATTAAAATTCATAAAAGGGATTTTGATAACGTAATCAGTTTTTACTTTCCTATGCTTTTCATAAGACACGTTTTAATGACTCACTCAAATGATCACTTTTGTCAGTTCAATTTACTGACACATAACTGACAGGTTTTAATCAATTCACATCATTGGTTATCTTTTAAGATTGTACTCTTGATATGGGTTATGTTTTAAAGATATTAAACTATTGAAATATAATGTTTTTAATTTTTACTCATAAAAAAAATAATAGAGGCTCTTAAAAGGAACTGACAACACTGACACGGTCTATTAAAAGAGATTTTGCTCATCTCTATAATTATCAGTTTCTATTGAGATGTTTTCATAACAGTCTATAAATCGTAATTATCCTATTTATCGTTTCTCTTATGAAAATGAAAAATGATGCGGTGGCTATAAAGCATATAACAGCTATAGAGAATGCATAAAAACAGCAAGGTTTTATAATCATAATGCAAATGAATGCATTGGTTATAAAGACCATCTCTATAAAAAGCTGTTAAGTTGCAAATATGTTATAAACAAAATTCACAAAAAATTTAAAATTCATTTAGTGACAAAATTGATAGGTTATAAAGTTTAAAATACGCATCATGAGAGCGTTTCTAAATATTATAAATGTATAGATTCAGAAAATAACGCAATCTTTTAAGAAAGCCAATAATATAGCTTTAAAAGCATATAAATATAAAAGAAGCAACTAATAGGCATAAGATATTATCAATACACAACGTATTTAAAAAAATACAAAAAAATATCAAAAAAGATAAAATATTGTTTGACAATAAATACGTATTTTATTATATGAATATTCAAGTGATTAGAAAACACTTTGAAACGACAAGCGGATAGATTACGAAACAATCTTTCCAACGCTTTTAAAAATTGGCTATCTTTTATACTTTTGTTAGTATATGAGGATTTTGTCGGGTGTGTTTACACCATACAATACTCTTTATGAGAAAAGTGTAAGCAGCGGACTTGTCGCCGTGTTTTCTAGCACCCGATGCCCTCTATAGGCTGTTAATAGAAAATTTAATTACGACAAGGTTTTAATTATGACAAATATATCAAAAAACACCCCCCTTCTCTCTAATATTTCAAATGAAACCGCGCTTGCTAATCAACAAGAGCCTGCAAAAAAATACGAATTTACAGGTGAGACAATAGAGGTTGGTGATTATACTCTTTATCGCATTCGGGCTTTAAGGGATTTTGCTAATATAAAAGCTGGTGATTTAGGCGGTTTTATACATAAGGTTGCAAATTTAGCTCATAATGGTGATTGTTGGGTCGGTGGCAATGCCATGGTTTATGGTGATGCTCGTATTTACGATAATGCCCATGTTTCGGATAATGCAAAAATTACTGGATCTGCAAAAATTTATGAAAATGCAAGGGTCTATGGCAATGCTAGCGTGCATATTAGAGCTGAGGTTTATGGCAATGCGCAAGTATATGAGAACGCATTGGTTTATGGTGATATTTTTGGACATGCTAAAGTGTATGGAAATGCAAAAATTTATGACACTATTTATGGCAAGTTTCTTGATAAAACTCGAATTTATGGCAATGCTGAGGTTTATGATAAAGCACGTGTTTTAGGAACCTCTCAGGTTTATGATAATGCCCATGTTTATGAAAATGCTATAGTTTTTGATAATGCTAGGGTTTGCGATAATGCCCATGTTTGTGGCGCTGCTATGGTCAATAGAGAAGCCAAGGTTTATGGGAATGCTATAGTGACTGGTTATGCCCATGTTTATGATAGGGGCTGCGTTTATGACAATGCCAAGGTTTATGGCAAGGTTTATGGTGGCGCTTGGGTTTCCAATAATGCTTTAATTTCTGATAATGCCGAGGTTTATGATGATGCTCGCATTTATGACAATGCAAAAATTTATGGCAAGGTCCATGGTGATGCTCATGTCTATGGCAATGCCAAGGTAATTGGCTATACTGAGATTGGTGGTGATACCAAAATTGGTGGCAATTATAAAGAACCCGTTATCACTGGTGATATTGTTTTTACAACTGTGTAAATGACGCGCGGGCGCGGCGGGGGCGCCCCTCTTTAAACATTTCATTCTAAAATTCAAATCTATTTATAAAGGAATTGTGCTATGCAAAAAAAGTTTGCACTCACAAATGAGACACGTGTATTTAATAATCAAACTCTTTATCGCATTCGGGCTTTAATAGATTTTGATGATGTCAAGGCTGGTGATTTAGGGGGCTTTATTGAAAGTGAAAACAACCTCTCGCATGATGGCAATTGCTGGGTCTATGATAATGCTCTTGTTTTAAATCCTGCCCATATTTATGAAAATGCCAAGGTTTTTAATAAGGCTATTATAATGGGCTTTGTTTATGGCAATGCTCATGTATGTGATTGTGCCCGCGTTTATGCAAATGCTCATGTTTATGACAATGCGCATCTTTCTTATAATGCTTGGGTTTATCATCAGGCGCGGGTTTATGGCAATGCAAAATTATCAGGAAGTGCACGTATTCATGGCAAGGCGGTAGTTTATGATCATGCTGTTGTTAGTGGCGCTGCTAAAATTTATGGCAAGGTTTATGGGAATGCTAGCGTGGGTGGGTATGTTAAGGTCTATGGTTCTGTTTATGGGAATGCAAAAGTGACTGGTTATCACACCATTAGA
>NZ_JBHIMJ010000067.1:0-1220 GCF_042194035.1 Bartonella sp. OC16QHHD
AGATTCAGAGGAAGGATATACCAAATCCGCTATCAGCAATGGCACCATTGTCATTACTGATGAAGCAGGGCAGAAGGCATTGACAGGGCAAGATGTTGAGCAAGCCATAGCCTCCCTTAATCGTGATACTGCCACCGCCCATAAGGGTGTACAACAGCTCGATGTAGGCAAGCTGGAACAAATCGTCCATGAAAACCGCGAAATGGCAACGCAATTGTTGGAAGAAGGATTTAAATACAGCGATGACTCCTATAAAACCATGTTTATCAAAGAGCACCCCATCGCCGTTGTCGACCGTGATGAAAAGGGCAATATAATCTATAAAAAAGATGAAAATGGACAGTATATCAAAGACGCTCGTGGACAACCAATACCTCACGCACATTATTTAACGGATGAAGAAAAGCAGCATTTACAAGAGGGTGCTGATGGCAAGGTGCATGTGTCCTTTAATGGCATCTTTACTCCACCAGAGGAAGCCGCTGTTTATGCGGTTCAACATGCGGAGNGACTTGATGTATAGCTATGGTCTTACAGGATTAGAACTTTATGGACATAGTCGCGGGACAATGACATTGGGAAATATGCTGAATTCTTTCAAACAAGAAGGTGTTCACGGTATAGCCGACAACACGAATATCAATTTCTATGGACCAGCCTTTAATGTTTTAGTTGCATCCGGTCTGTTAGGTTATGTGAGTGATGGCAAACAAACCACTGTTGGCTTTGATGGGCATAGATATGACTTTGTAAGCAGAATTATTGGCGGCAATGGCTATACTTATGAGACAATACCTGCTGGTAGTAACGTTTTGACAGAATGGTGGAGAGTGGTCATGAATCCCATAAGTCCCCATACTTGTCTTGGAGATGCGAGTCCAAAATGTCGCTATAATTATGGCTCATCTCATCGTGAACAATTTCCTTTAAGTAAATCATGGAGTAAAAAATGAAACAAACTCTAAAATTATTAAGTGCTGTAACTTTGTTAGGTATTGCAGGATGTCAGTTTAATAAAACTCCTGGGGGGTATTTGAGCGCGTGGGAGAAAAATGGTGTTACTGATTTTACTGAAATAGGAAAAGCCTTATTAGAATGTGGTATGCCAGCTCCTTATGATGTATTTCCAGAAAACAGAAATTTAAGCAACAATGCAATAGCAACGATTCATGCTTGTATGGTTCAATCAGGTTTCCGCTATAAAGATGAAAGGGGGGGGG
>NZ_JBHIMJ010000069.1:0-2504 GCF_042194035.1 Bartonella sp. OC16QHHD
AAAAACTGATGGGGTATATGCTAAAGAAGGCAGCGCCATTACTTTAGACGAAAAAGCTGCAGTTACATCATCTGATGGTTATGGACTTCATGCAGAAGGTCCAAAAGCCCAAATCACGAAGACAAAAGGTGCTGTAAGTGGAAAACAAGCTGCATTATTTGCAGAAAAAGGTGGACAGATTGATGCCACGAATGTTGCTTTAACAACCACAGATGACAAAGGAACTGGCGCAAAAGCCGATGGCGCTGACAGCGTCATTACATTAAAAGGCACAACAACCATTGAAAAAGTNAGATGTTGCTTTAACAACCACAGATGACAAAGGAACTGGCGCAAAAGCCGATGGCGCTGACAGCGTCATTACACTAAAAGGCACCACAACCATTGAAAAAGTTGTAAACGGCCTTGATATACAAAATGCAGCTACAGTCAAGATGACTGATGGTTCCATTACTGCCTCTCAAATAGGTGCTCTTTTCAACGCTAGCGGAAGTGATGAAAATAAAAACACGCTGGAAAATGTAAAAATATCGAGCAGCAAAGATGACGCCTTGATAGATAAAGGAATAAGTGCCGAAAAAAGCACTGTGTATTTAAACAATGTAACCGTCACTAAAGCGACAACAGGCATATTTGCAAATAATAACTCCACAATAACAGTCTCTGGAGGTTCATTTGATTCAAAACAAGCAACAATATTTGCGCAAAACGGCAGCACAATCACTATAAATGATTCTAAAATTACATCATCTGATAACACTGGGCTCCGGGCAAAAGACAATGGCACCATCAAAATGACGAAAGGAAAAGTTAAAGGAGGAATTTATGCAGCATTAACTGCTGAAAACGGTGGACATATTAATGTTACAGATGTTTCTCTCTCAGTAGCCACAGGTGGTGGAGCTGGTGCAAATGCCAGCGGACCTAATAGTATGATCGAATTGCACGGAACAGAAATTGATCATGCTTTTCTTGGACTTTATGCAGAAAAAAATGCTATAATTAAAATGACCGGAGGAACTATTACAACTTCTACAGTTGGTGCTACCTTTTATGACAGTAAAAACAATGAAAATAAGTTGGAAGATGTGACAATATCGAGCAGTCAAAAAGATGAAACAGTGGTGTTTACAGGATTAAATTCCCAAGCAAGCAATGTCACTTTAAAAAATGTACACATTACAAATGCAAAATTCGGCGTATATGCAATGGATCATTCTAAAATCAAAATATCAGGAGGATCATTTGTTGGAAACGATATAGGGATTAACGCAGAGAGTGGCAGCACCATTGCTTTAAACAACAATGTTATAGTCGCATCATCTAGTGGTAATGGACTCCGTGCAGATGGTTCAGGATCTAAGATCACAATGGCAGGAGGAAAAGTAACAACAATAGGGGATGCGCGAAGTGCATTATTTGCAGAAAAAGGCGGACAAATTGATGCCACGAATGTTGCTTTAACAACAGATGGCAAAGGAACCGGTGCAGAGGCCTTTGGTCCTGATAGCACAATTGAATTGCATGGCGATACAACAATTAACAATACTTTGAACGGTCTTGGAGCAGTTAATGGTGGTAAAATTACCAGTGAAAATTTAACCGTAGTCGGTGGTGAAACAATTGATCAAGACACCGACAAAAGCCGCTCTGGTGTATGGACAACGGACGCAGGGAGTGAAATTACGTTAACGGGCAAAACAACTATTCAAAATGTTGATGAAGGTTTTTATGCAGATGGTGGGAGTAAAATCATTAGCGGAGATTTAACAATAACCGGTGGTGAAAGTAAAAAAATAACCGTTGGTGTAAACGTTGCGGAGCCTGATAGTGCTATCGAATTAAATGGTAAAACAACCATTCAAAATTTTGATGTTGCTCTTACCGCAGGAAATAATAGCACAATTAAGATGATTAATGATGATATTGAAGCAGCACAGAATGCCATAGAAAACCAAATAGAAGCAAAAAAAATTGCACTAGTCGTAGCATATGGTGGACATATTGATCTCACAGATGTTTCTTTAACAGCAGGAGTTAGCGGCGTACAGTTCTTAGATCTCTTTGGTACCAAACTCGATGAATCAGATGATTCAAAAAAACATCCAAGTAGTGAAATTAATTTAACCAATGCAGATATTCACGTTGAAAATGGTACAGGAGTTCTCGTTGGGGCTCTCACTAACGATAACATTGAAGATACTCAAGAATTGTCAATCGGTACGCTCAATCTTAAAGATTCAAAAATTCATGCTGACGTATTATTAGGAGATGGCATTTTTTGGGACAAAATGTCATGGAAAGATAAAGAGTGGTGGGATGGTAAAGATGTTAAGGCGATCTCCAACGGCACTTTTACATTAAGCGCTGATCAGTCTACTTTAGAGGGCAGAGCGAATATTGCTAAAGACAGAAATGTACACTTTGATCTAAAAAACAAGACAACATGGACGTTGAAAATCAGCAAACATGAAAAAGATGATGATGGCAATCTGCTTGATATC
>NZ_JBHIMJ010000099.1:0-2571 GCF_042194035.1 Bartonella sp. OC16QHHD
CACGTTTTAATGACTCACTCAAATGATCACTTTTGTCAGTTCAATTTACTGACACATAACTGACAGGTTTTAATCAATTCATATCATTGGTTATCTTTAAAGATTGTACTCTTGATATGAGTTGTGTTTTAAAGACATTAACCTATTGAAATATAATGTTTTTAGTTTTTACGCATTCAAAAAAAATAATAGAGGGTCTAAAAAGAACTGACAAAACTGACACAACTGACAAAAGCCTATTAAAAGGGATTTTACTGATCTCTATAATTATCAATCTCTCTTTAGATGTTTTCATAAGTGTTTTCATAACAGTCTATAAATTACAATTATCATATATCTTATTTATCGTTTCTCTTATGAAAATGAAAAATGATGCCATGGCTATAAAGCATATAACAGCTATAGAGAATGCATAAAAACAGCAAGGTTTTATAATCATAATGCAAATGAATGCATTGGTTATAAAAGCGCGGTGCCTATTAAGATAGTTCAAATGATAAATGCGTTATAAACAAAATTCACAAAAAAATTAAAATTCATTTAGTAAAAAAACTGACAGGTTATAAAGTTAAAAATATGCATTATGAGAGCGTTTCTAAATATTATAAATGTATAGATTCAAAAAATAACGCAATCGTTTCCAAAGCCCATAATATAGGTTTAAAAGCATATAAATATAAAAGAAGCAATTCATAAGCATAAGATATTATCAATACATAACGTATTTAAAAAAATAAAAAAAATATCAAAAAAGATAAAATATTATTTGACAATAAATACGTATTTTGTTATATAAATAATCAAGTGATGAAAACACTAAACATGTAGCGAAGAGGTTGCGATAAACCTAATCCTATTAAAAACTGACTATCTTTTATGCTTTTGTTAGCATATATAGTGATTTTGTCGGGTGTCGTTACGCCATACAATACTCTTATGAGGAAAGCGTAACAACGGGACTACATGCCGTGTTTTCAACGCCCGGCGCCTTTATAGGGTGTCAATTGAAAACTTTGTAACATGTAGGTTTTAATTATGACAAATTCAAACAACACCCCCCTTATATCTTTAAATGCAAATGAAACCGCTCTTGCTAATCAACAAGAGCCTGCAAAAAAATACGAATTTACAGGTGAGACAATAGAGGTTGGTTTTAAAACCCTTCATAGAATTCGCGCTTTAAGAGATTTTGGAAACGTCAAAAAAGGTGAGTTAGGCGGTTTTATACAAGGTGAAAGTAATTTATCACATGATGGCAATTGCTGGGTCGGCGGTAAAGCCAAGGTTTATAGCAATGCAAGGGTTTACGATAATGCCGTTGTAAGTGGGTATGCCCATGTGAATAATATTGCTTGTATTTATGAAAATGCAAGGGTTTATGGCAAGGCGGTTGTGGCTGGCAATATTTATGGCAATGCTCATGTGTATGGCTTTGCACGTATTTATCCGGATGCTCATATTTTTGGTAATGCTCATGTTCATTATTACGCTTGTGTTTTTAATGATACAAAAATTTATGATAATGCGAAAATTTCCGGATATGCTTGTATTTTTGCAAATGTAAAGATTTTTCGCAATGCGGTCATTAAAGGTGACACTTGGGTTCGCAATAATATTGAAGTCTGTAGTAAAGAAATTGTCTATAATGACCAGTCTATAAAAGACGCTGCGTAAATAATGCGCGGGCGC
Source organism: Bartonella sp. OC16QHHD (assembly GCF_042194035.1). Classification (NCBI taxonomy): domain Bacteria; kingdom Pseudomonadati; phylum Pseudomonadota; class Alphaproteobacteria; order Hyphomicrobiales; family Bartonellaceae; genus Bartonella; species Bartonella sp. OC16QHHD. Next base: position 1,690 of record NZ_JBHIMJ010000099.1, read on the forward strand.
GGCGGGGGCGCCCCTCTTTTAAACATTTCATTTTTAAATTTATCAAATATGAACTTAGGGAGTTACCTATGAACGCTATAACTGTGTCTAAAAAATACGAATTTACTAATGAAACACGTTGCGTGGCTGGTCATACTTTACACCGTATTAAAGCCATTAGAGATTTTGCTGATGTAAAGGCGGGCGACCTCGGCGGCTTTATTGAAAAGGAAAGTAACTTATCACATGATGGTAATTGCTGGGTAGCTAATGAGGCTTGTGTTTATAATAATGCTCTTGTTTCTGATAATGCTACTGTTTTTAATTATGCTCGTGTTTTCGATAATGCAACGGTTTGTGATAATGCAAAGGTATTTGATTTTGCTAGTGTTTATGACAATGCAAAAATACATGATAATGCCTTGGTTTTTGGATATGCTTTTGTTTACAAACATGCTCATGTTTTTAATAACGCCGCTGTATGTGATAAGGCTGTTATAAGAGACAATGCAAAAGTCTATGGGAATGCTTTTATTAATTGGTATACACGTATTGAAGACAATGAAACGATTAATCTTGCATCTCAAATTTCTGATGACGCTTGTGTCTCTTTACCTATAACAAAAAAATACGAATTTACGAATGAAACGCGTTGTGTGGCTGGTCATACTTTACACCGCATTAAAGCCATTAGAGATTTTGATGATGTAAAGACTGGTGATTTAGGTGGTTTTATCGAAAAGGAAAGCAATCTCTCTCATGATGGCAATTGCTGGGTCTATGATAATGCTACCGTTTTTTGGGAAGCTGTCGTTTCTGACAATGCAAAAATTTATAATTATGCTGTTATTAATGGTCGTGCAAAGATTTATGGCAAGGTTTATGGGAATGCTTGTGTGAGTG
>NZ_JBHIMJ010000090.1:0-7258 GCF_042194035.1 Bartonella sp. OC16QHHD
ACTGCGGAAGAGGAAGCGCGTATAAACGCAAAGATTGATGCGCAGTTTGCTGACTTTAGAGACCACACCATTGATGTTGCACGGGCTGCTGGGGGCGTTGCCGCTGCCCTTGCCGGTGGCAATGTTGATGCCGGTGCCGATGCCGCAGGTAATGCCGCTGCAAATAACTACCTCAGCAGTGCGCAACAAGCTCAGATGGAGAAAGAATTAAAGGAGTGTCCTGACCTTTTATGTGAAGCAGCAGTGTCTGCGAAGTGGTCTGCGATTAGTACAGGGCAAGATATAAGCTTTGGGGCAGGTATGGTAGCTGGTGTACCGGCTGAAGTATACGGTACGGTTGATGGTTTTTTGCAAATAATCAGTTCTCCTACGGTTGGTGACTTGATACAAATAGCCAAAAATTCCAAAGAGATTTTGAAAGCGCTCAAAGATTTCTTCACCAGTGGTAAGGTTTTGGCTACCCTTGGGCATGCCTTTGCACAGCCCTATGTAGATCGCATTAATAAAATGGAGGAGGAATATGAGCGAGCCGGTGCCGGTGGTTCCTTTAATGCTGGTCTTGAATTTGGAAAATTATTGACTGAAGTAGCAACGCTGTTTTTGGGAGGTGCTGGAGCAGCCAAGGAAGGTATAAAGCTTGGCGAAAAGGCTGTGATCAAGTTCAATGCTAGGAAAGATTTTGCCCAATTTGCTTCCAAGAAAAATCTTGCAGAACTTGCAGCTCAGGGAGATCCTGACAAACTAGCTGCTAGGAAAGAACTAACTAAACTCGCTGCTAAAGAAAAAAAGCTTTGGTTAAAAAAGAAACCCACTAAATTTACCGATAGCAAATTTGGTCAGACGAACAAAGCCTATCAGAGAGACGATTTGTTTGATCCTAATAAAAGGGTAAAATGGATGGAAAACAAAAAAGAAGTGTGGGGCACCAATATTGAGAGAATGGAAGCAGGAAGAGCACCTATAGGTTTTGATGGTCAATCTGTTGAGTTGCATCACCTAAAACAAACGCCTGAAGGGCCCATAGCAGAAATGAGCAAGGAATCTCATAACAAATATAGTTCCGTGATTCATAATAATCCAAAAACACATCAATCGCTTATAGAGAGAAAAAAGTTTGAGAAGTGGAGAGCGGAATATTGGAAGGAACGTGCTAAAGGGTATAGAGAACAAACAAACAGTAATTTAGGAGGAATAATTGATATGAGATGGGGTATCATAGGGATAGATTTTGACGGATGGGGACAGGAGCATCGGCAGTAATGCTCTACGGTTAATTGAAAAGAGAAAAAGAAACTTATAAAATAATTTATGGAGGATAATTGATGAAAACCTATACCTTAGATGATGTTATAGAATTAGTTAATAAAGTTGATAAATATGATAGTGATATTGTCAGTTTTGGGACTGCAGAAAATGCTGTCGATGATATATGGATTGAAAAGGCGGAGAAAGCTCTCGGTTTGCAATTCACATCTTCTTATAAAAGTTTTTTAAAAAATTATAAAGGAGGAGATATTGGTGGTGATGAAATCTATAGTCTTTATGAAGATTGTGTAGATTTTCCTTTTAATGATATTGTTTGTCAAAATTTAAATTATTATAGAAAACGTGGTTTTGCAACATCAGAACAGCTTGTCGTGAGTAGTACTGATTTTGGTGAAACCTTTTACTTTGATTATACGCAGTTTCGGGATGGAGAATGCCCACTTTATGTCATGCTTCCATCTGAGGATTGCGAATATTACGCTAGCAATTTTTATGAATTCCTTTGCAAAAGAATTAAAGAAAGCGTGGGAGCTGAGATACCTGATGGTGATCAACCGATTGAAAAGATTGAGAACACTCCCACTCCGCAACCTATACCTTTTTACAAGAGTTTTTGGAAAAAACTATGGAAGAGGTGAAATTGATAGTGAGAAAATATATAGTCTTTCTAGAGAGCCTAAGTATTACACAAGTAATTTTTATGTAAAAGAATTACAGATCATGCTGGGGGAATGATGATGCAAACCAAAGATGTCACAGAGATTTTAAAAAGACTGGGCTGGGAGCCTTATCGTGATAACGTGGGGGATACCTTTGCGCATTATCATCTTCCCGATCGCATTGTCGGTATTGGCTATGGTGTAAAAAATTATGGAGAGAGTGGCAAAGAGTTTTTGCTTTCGGCTGATCTCACCACCGCTGCTTATTGTCTTGCTCGGGAATATTCTAGAGGTGAAAAATCACAGCGTAAATATGGAGATGTGCTGTTTTACGCGAAGGAGGATTTTAATGTTAAAGCTCCGGATCTTTCCGAAAGCCATATCACAACCGCTTTAAACAAAGTGATTGCATGGGCGCAAGCACAGGATATTGAAAAAAAGTTGTGCGAGGAAGCTGCTGATCATTCTGCCGTTGCACAAGCATTACTTGGTGATATGGAGGCTTTAAGGAGTGATAGATCTACCCCAAAACTATCTGTGCCAGAATTTGCTGATTATAAAACAATGACATCGGATGATCGCCTGCTTTTTTTTTGCGCAAGCCTATAAAAATGGGGAGTTGGATGATATTCTAACGCGCAAAAAAACCAAACAGCGCTCGATAAGCCTCACAGCAGCAATGCGCGTTCTCAAAACACAAGGGTGGTTTGCTACGGAGCCTGGAAAAATGTGGTTGATTTTGCCCGACTGCTTCATTCAATTTGATTTTGGTTTTATACGTCTTCATGATAATTACAATGTCCGTATTGAAGCTGAAATATCTAATGAAATGATTTCTGTTGCTTGCAATTGTATTCACTTTAGTGAGGAATATTGGTGCGTTTCTCCTACGGGGCTTTATAATTCTTTTAATACGATTGGGGGGGATTTTTAGTGGTTTTGGTAAAGGCATTGATATTTGTGTAGAGACATTAGATGAGCAAGAGCTTATCAAAATCTCTGAGCGGATAATACAATGGGCACGTGCCCAAGATTTACAAGCATCAATAGAAAGCAAAACACGTGTTCAAAAGTATAGCTACAATATAGATATAGTCTGGCATTTGGCTTGTTTAGCATTAACAGGTCAAATTGATGTCCTGAAATCTTATCAAAATTTTTTAGAAGCAGGTACGATTTCTGAATATTTAGATGACGATGATGTGGAAAAATATGTTAATCACGCTGTTCAATTTGCTGAAGGACATCTGACCGTTTTAAAGGAGCGAGAGGCGGCAGATGCACGTATTGGTGTACAATCTTTGGCTCTTCTTAATACAGTTTCTGAAACATTAAAAATGATGAACTGGACAGTCTATCGCGACAAAAATTATAATCGTAATGCCTATTTTATAAGCAAAGACCGTATCATTAATATAATGTACAGTCTTGATAGAAAAGGAAAAACACCGATCCTTATATTCAAGGCTTCACTTTCAACACTTGCCTTTTCCACTGCTCATAGAGAGATATTTCTATAATATGCCTCAATATATAGCCCTCAAAGAAGCAGAAGAATTTTATACAGTTTCTAGTACTGAATTGGCTGAAGACAAGCTAAAGCAGATTTGTACAGATATACTTGAATGGGCAGATCGACAAAATGTCAATCAGATCATTTATAATTATGTAGCTTTTTCCCCAGACAGTGAACTTGATCTTGTAGCGCGTCACCTTATTGCGCTTGTTTTGATTGGGGATGTTGAAAAGCTCAAATCTTATAAGGAGAATTTTAGAAAGGGAGATCCTTTAGGTTTTGTGGAAGAAATCTCAAAATATAGAATTGATAATCTCCTCACTCTTGCACGGGGTTATCGAGCAGGTTTTCCGAAAAATGCACCGATTTTGAGCTTGGATCCGCAAACAGCATCTGTTGCTTCCAAAACTATTGCTGTTGAGGCGACAGAGGAAGCAGATGATACTGATGATCGTCTCACCATGGAAAGTGCTCATGCACTTTTGAAAAGCTTAGGTTGGTTGACTAAGAAAATCAATGAGAATGACCATATGGCAAGCTATCAATTGGCTGATCGTGAAGTAGACATTCTTTATAACGACGAAATTGCCAAAGATTGTCCGCAATTTGATAGCGCCTTTATGATTAGTACCGGTATTCTTTCCGCTGCTTGTAAATTCATTGATCCTACCCACACGGAAGATATCCCAGATATACAGCTTAATTTTGAAGCAAAGGGGTTAGAAATCTTTGAACCAGAAGTTACTGCGGATCGCTTAAAGCAAGCGCTTGATGATGCTTTAGAATGGGCATCCAAAGGGATTGATCTTTCTAAAAGGCTACGCTCTGATTATGGTATAGCTCCTTGGGAAAAGGATGCAACGTCTAGAGCAAACGATGCACATTATGCTTTGCTTCATCTTGGTGCTCTTGCTTTGTTGGGTGATGCTGAAACCTTACAATCTTATCAGAAAAGTTTTGCAGCAGGGGATCACCTAGGCTTTGACGAGAGCATCCAACAGCTTCATATTAAACGTGCATTAACTTTAGCCAAAGAAGTAGCAAAGATGAAGCAAGAGAGTTACACTTTGATTGAACGGGTAGCAAAAGATTTTGGTAATCACTCAGAGCTTTCTAGCGAGGAATAACCTCCTTCTTGGAAGTAGAGTTTATTTAAGTCTATTTAGAACAAAGAATAAATTGATTATTTTGAAAAAATCGAGGGGATTATGAATCATGAAATGGATAAAGAAAAAAAATATGAGGGCAGCTGAGCCTGTGGAATTAAAAAGTCAAAAAGTTTATCAGGAATATGAACTGTTTGATCCTGAAACAGTTTCTTCTTGGAAAGAAAAAGGACACATAATAACAGGTACAAATGTGGAAAGAATGGCATCAGGAAGAGCTCCTATTGGAGTCGATTGTAGGCCTATTATGTTACATCCTGTGACACAAGAACAAGATAGTCCTCTCGTTGAGGTTCTCTACTCATTTTATCAAGGCAGGAGTTTGGTTGCTCCTATGAATCCAAAGACAAATTTTATCAGAAAAATTATTTGTTGGATTTCAAAAAAAATTCCTAAGTAGGAAAAAAGAAAAAGTAATTATTGCAAATATTGGAGTAATGTCCCTAAAAGGCGCTCTCTAAACTTTAATGATCACCTCCTTTAATTCCATCATATATTGTAAATGCGAGATGATTGTACAGAGACAGATGAGAAAAGAGCTCCTTCAAGAACATATCTCTTATGATTTTATCAATCTCATCCGAATTCCATTGGCTATAGTAGAAAAAGATTGATCATTAGAAACACTCATTATGAGTAAAAACACGCTGTGACTTATGGAGAAAAATTTATGAAAAGTTATACTTTATCAGATGTTGCACAATATGTTGATATACATAGTCATGTTATTAATTTTGGTACTCAAGATAATGCCCCTGATGATGTACGGATTAAAACAGCTGAGAACACTCTTGGTTTACAATTTACCTCTTCCTATAAGAGTTTTTTAAAAAATTATGGAGGAGGAGAAATTGGTGGTGAAGAAATTTTTAGCATTTATAACGCAAGTTTTGAGGATTGTCCTGCTGGTGATATTGTGCATAAAAACTTATATCATAGGAAACATGGTTTTGCGACACCAGAACAGCTCGTTGTGAGTTATGATCTTGATGAAACCTTTTATTTTGATTATACGCAGTTTCGGGATGGTGAATGCCCACTCTATCTCAAGTATACATCTGAAGATTGCGAATATTACGCAAGTAATTTTTATGAATTTCTCTGCAAAAGAATTAAAGAGTATGCAGGGGAAGATTCATGAAAACCTATACCTTAGATGATGTTATACAACTAGTTGATAAATAGGATAATTGCGATTTATTGCTTGTTATGAAAACATCTAAAAAGAGATTGATCATTATAAAGATTAGCAAAATCCCTTTTAATAGACCGTGTCAGTGTTGTCAGTTCTTTTTAGAGCCTATATTATTTTTTTTAAATGAGAGAAAATTAAAATCAATATATTTCAATAGGTTAGTATTTTAATGATACAACCTTTATTAAATGGTAACCCATAAATTCAACTCACAATATATATTTGTCAGTTATGTGTCAGTAAATTGAACTGACAAAATAGATTATTTTAGTGAGTGATTAAAATGTGCTTTATGAAAAGCATATGATCCTTTAAAGCCTTTCAAAAGATAGTTTGTAACTCATAAGAAATGCTATCAAGATCCTTATGGTTGTTAGTTTTGAAGATTTTGAGTATTTTGAGGGTTTGAGAAACATTCAAAACCTATAAGTAATATAAGAAAATGAATATACATAACCCTCTTTAAATAAAGCTTCTGATAACAATAAAGCACTCATTTTAGATTACGGTTTAATCTTTTAAAGGCAATGTAAAAGAAGCGTATTCACTTTAAGATGGGATTTCTTAAAAGTCTTAAAGCAATTCAAAGTAGAGTATTTAAAAGTGTAAGTTTCTTCTTTTTAGAATAATGCATATAAACACTCCTTTTAAAGATTGTATCTAATCAACTTAACAAGAGAGGTATAGATTATGGTTATAAGATTCTATACCCCTTTGTGAGTTTAGCAAGCCAAGTCTATTCAGTTTCTCTAATTTCTAATTTTGGTAAGTTCTTAACAATTTTCATTGTCTCTAAACTTACGGTAATAACCCTCTGAAATAACTCTAGAGGGTAGGCAGGGTTGCCAATGGTTTCAACAGCATAACGATTGGCATCATTAACAATGCCACTCTTTTTATCAGTCTTAACACATTGACGCCCCATAACCCATTCAAGAGCGGATTTACCATTAACGATATACTCACAAGCGTCAAGAGGGATATCTGTTATTGTGATATTGTTATTATAAATAACAGTGGTTTTATCTTTCTCTTTACCTGCTTTTGCGAATTTCATTTCAGTCACGTAATAGAATTTTTCTGGATTAGAGATCTCTGTAACTTTTGGATTACCTTTTTTAAAGGTTACGGGATAAGGTTTTACAGTTTCATAATTCACGTGCAAATGATCCAGTTCACGCCCTGTTACAACAGAGCTCCGTTTTCGTATAAGGGGTTTAAGTCTCTTCAAAAGAATTAAAACGAAGCTTATTAAATCCATTTTGAACGAATTGAGAAAAAATGCAGAAAAATGCTAAAAAAGCCGATAATTTTTTCAAAAGAGTTTTTAAATGCTGTTTATCCGCAGCCCATGAGAGAGATCAGATCAGCAAAATAGTGAAATTTGCTGTTTATTTTATGGAAAAAAAACAAATGAAGCATGTGCTTTTAAAATATCATAATAATTATTTTGATA
>NZ_JBHIMJ010000044.1:0-3855 GCF_042194035.1 Bartonella sp. OC16QHHD
CTGCTTGGCTGAGGTCATCTGCTGGATTTTTTCTGAGGTCTAAATGCCTTTTTTGAGAACTCTTTCTAATTTTAGGCGAATGTGTTCATTGCCGGCAATGATATTTTTTTTGCGAAATATATTGTTGCCGCCTTCTTTGTCGGTGACAAAACCACCGGCTTCACGAACCATCAGTATTCCAGCAGCCATATCCCAAATTTGCAGGTTATCTTCCCAAAAGCCATCGGTTCTTCCAGCAGCCACATAAGCTAAATCAAGAGCAGCAGCACCAAAACGGCGAAGTCCGGCAACCTCTGCCATCACATTACGTAATTCAATAAGGTAGGTTCCATGATTTGGGCGACCAAAATGAGGCATTCCTGTGGCAATGACACAATCTTCTAGTCTGCGTCGAGCAGAAACGCGACAGCGGCGGTCATTAAAAAAAGCACCACACCCGCGTTCTGCGGTGAAGAGTTCATCACTCACGGGATTGTAAATGACACCACCAACGATTTTTCCTTGGCTTTCTAAGGCAATGGAAACAGCAAAAAAAGGAATGCCATGGAGAAAATTTGTAGTGCCATCTAAAGGGTCAACAATAAAACGGTGTTGTGAATCTTCTCCAATGATTTCTTCAGACTCTTCCATCAGAAATCCAAATTTGGGGCGCGCTTTGCTTAATTCATTGAAAATAATTTTTTCCGCTTTGCGATCTGCTTGGCTGACATAATCTGCTGGTCCTTTCAAAGACACTTGCAAATTTTGCACTTCACCATAATCACGCACCAACGAGCGTCCTGCTTTCATTGCAGCTTGCACCATGACATTCATGACTGCAGAATGGGCCATTTTTTATTCCTTTATTTATCTTTTTCATTTGCGCGACGCAAATAAATCAACTCATTGGTGTCTACAATGATACGTTCACCAGCATTCATAAAGGGGGGAACAAGAATACGAATCCCGTTTTCAAGAATGGCGGGTTTATAAGAGGAGGTAACCGTTTGTCCTTTGATGGCAGGATCGGCTTCCGCAATCGTGACAGCAACTTGATCAGGAAGTGAGATGCCAATAGGCTTTTCTTGATAAAGTTCAACTGTGACTGTCATCCCATCTTGGAGAAAAGCAGCACGTTCACCAACAAAATCCTTTTGAAGTTCTAGTTGTTCATAAGATTCTGAATCCATAAAGACCAAAGCATCCCCTTGTTGATAAAGAAATGTGAAATCCTTTTGTTCAAGGCGCACGCGTTCAACCGTCTCAGCAGCACGAAATCGCTCATTAAGTTTTGTACCATCAATCAAATTTTTCATTTCAACTTGGTTAAATGCACCACCTTTTCCTGGTTTTACAGCGTTGCATTTAACTGCAACCCATAAGCTTCCTTGATGTTCGATCACATTACCAGGGCGAATTTCATTGCCATTAATTTTCATCGTTTCTATCCAATTCTATTCTTGCAAAAAGAACTCTCTTGTTGTCTTTATGGCGCTTTTCTTTGCTGCCTTTAACGGTCAAGCTCTTTTGTTATTTTCGGGCTAAAATCCCTTTTATTAACCTTGCGGCTCTCTCATGGTCCTGTGTGCTCTTTATGGGCTTTCTCCTGCTTTTTGCAAAGAGAAAAGCTTAAGTAAAAAAGGACCTTTATGTATTTTTGCTTTTCAGCTCTTTGCAAGACCATAAAAAGCGCTCAGACGCAAGCTTTTTAAAAATTTGCACAAAAATTTTTTAGAATTTTTGGGGAAATTTATCCCGTTGTGTCGTAAAATATCATCATTGATGGCAATGGTATAATTGATGGCAATGATATAAGTTCCCTAAAACCATGAGGTGTTTTTAATTAAGAATATGTGATGAATATGTGAATACAGAGTTTATTATAAGTGTCTCATGGGATAGAGCGTGGTGTGTGTTGTCACAGGGTGTTCGTTTGTATTCTTATCAGAGATCAGCTGTAAAAAGGCTTTTTTATCGAGGTTAGAACTCTAAATCTTTTGAGCAGCAGGTATTCCTCTGTACTTGATGCGATTTCATCATGGTGGTATGGGGGCTGTTGTTTTGTGACGATATCAGCATAGAAAAAGGAAACCGGAACATTTAGGATATCGGAAATCTCTTTTAAACGCCCTGCACTGACACGATTTAAGCCGTTTTCATATTTCTGGATTTGTTGGAAAGTAACACCCAAATGTTGACCTAATGTTTTTTGAGACATCTTCAACATTTTTCATCTAAAACGAACTTTTTTGCCAATAAATTTGCCATTGAAAATGTCGTTATAAGGATTTTTACCAATACCCTAGAAAATGCTACACAGGATATAGAAAGCTATTCAGCCGCTTCAATCACAGATAAGCCAAGTTTTGCATTTATATCTTCGCGTAATAATTTGCTAGGGTATGGGGCATTTTCATTATTTTTAGTATTCTTCTTTCCTTAAATCTTAAAGCTATAACTTACACTATTTTGTATTGTTACAATCTATAATAAAATTTATCCACTCTGGCTAAAAATGAGGTTTTTTATTGAGGTGCAAATCTCTTTGGCTTTCACAAGAGCTTTTAAGTCTTTACGTGTAAAATATAGAGAATGTTTACATTAAATAGCGGGTTCATCTGGGATGAGTATTTATATAAGAACGCGGCTCTCCATTCACGTTATACTGAAAAAGAGACACTATAGTGCTACTATTTAATCTTATTCTATAACTCAAATTCACACCCATGTTTTGTTGCTTTTGAGGTTGATCTGTATAGATCACATTATATCCATTCCGTCGCAACAGATTGATAAATAAAGGAGTAAAGTTGTCTGCTGTATTATTTTTCTTTATAAGAAATGTGGTTGTAGCTGGTGGTAGAGGTCTCTTGATATAGCTAATAAATTTGTTAGCGACTAATTGTGCCTGACGCTTTGTAAGACTTTGATCAACATAATTTGATGAATAATTGCCTACAGATGCGCAACCAGCCACCAACACAACCGGTGACAGCAATAAATATTTTAACATCTTTAATTCCCCTTACTTATTGTTGCTCTTTATTTGCGAAGCTCCTATTCCAGAAATAAGAGCAACTTTACTTATAGCTACTTAACAACATATCGGTATCTAATCAATCGGTTAATTAATCAATGAATAATGGTTTCAGCTGTAAAGGCTGCTTGAAGTGCTTCTGGTGGCGTATATTTTAATAAACAGCTGCTTTTAGTGATTATGATAAAAAAGCAATTTTTTGCGTTTGCATGTTAAGATCATATCCTCGATCACTATTATAAAATGATGCGTTAGGTGCTGTTCCAGATCGACCAAAAAAATTTTCAAGCATTGCTTTTTAAGGGCTATCTTTTTTTAAATACGTATGAATGTTTATTCTGTTTTTTTAAATACTATCGTTTGAGGTGTGGTGTTTGTAAGGCATCAAATTTTGTACATGTGATGTTTTTATGAGAGTGTGTGGTGAATATTTGAGGGAGAGCTTGTCCGGATAATCTTGTGAAATGAACCACATAAAATGGGAAGCTAAAAGAGTTCTGTTCTGAGAAGACGGATTGTTTCCCAACTGGATAGGGAAGGGGCTTCTGTCCTTTGAGGGGTGGGAGGCAAGTCAAGAATAGAGAGTGTAGCGCCCTATATTATGATGTTAAAAGCTTTCATTTTGATCAGAGAGTAATTGTAAAATGGCTCTTTGTTTTATCGAGGTTAGAACTCTAAATCTTTTGAGCAGTAGGTATTCCTCTGTACTTGATGCGATTTCATCATGAGAGTACGGGGGCTGTTGTTTTGTTAAGATATCCGCATAGAAAAAGACAAGTGGAACATTTAAGATATCGGCAATTTCTTTTAAACGCCCTGCGCTGACACGATTTAAGCCG
>NZ_JBHIMJ010000078.1:0-2361 GCF_042194035.1 Bartonella sp. OC16QHHD
ATTCTTTTAACAGACCGTGAAAGTGCAAAATTGCTTCATATGAGTGTCTCAACTTTCCGCCGTCATGTAACCAATGGCTCTTTGCCAAAACCTTTAAAATTTGGTTTTTTATCGCGTTGGTTACAATCAGATCTTATCAATGTCATTGAGCAAGCAAAACAGCAACGTTATAATGACGCGGCATAAAAAGAAAGCCTTGTCACGTAAGAACGGACAAGGCTTTCTCAAGCTCATCAAACCTGGTGCTTTATTTGGTGTAAATTCAAGGCTTTCTCTGCTGAAGCAAGACTTAAGGCTGGCATTCAAGTTGTTCTGAATGTTTTTTACAATAAGGGCTATTTAAGCGTCTCTCAACACTTCGCTGAGGCGTGATAGAACCACTAAGAGGATACACCGGAATCCTATCATCTTGACAATTTTCACACCACTTTCCATTTTCACTTCTATAGTGGAAGCCAGATTGAAGCATACAAGTATGAATTATTGCCCATTCACCGAAACCTAATCCACTATTTTCTGTATCGGCATTATAAGGAGTTGGCTTACCACACTCTAACAATGCTTTTGCTACTTCAGTAGAATCTGCATCTGGCTTTTGCCATATAACAAAGTATTTTGAAGGAGGCTTTGAGTCACATCCAGCGATACTTAACAAAGCCATGCAACTCAACAGTTTTAAGATTTTCTTCATTTTTCCCCTCTTTCAATGGATTTATTTACGATAAAACAGAGCTCATAAACCTGTTGATATTTCCTGTCACCGCTGCTTAAAACAACGGTGAACAATATTGAGATGATTGGTTGAGAAAACAATCGCGCCATTCCAAGCAAAAGCAAGGATAAGGGATTGTTGATCATCACCAATAGAAACACTTAAGGTTGGCATTTGCGACTATTTTTATATTTTTTACAAAAAGGGCTGTTCAAGCGCTTCTTGACACTGCGCTGTGGTATGACAGCACCTGGACGACAAATGGGAAGATCCTCGGCTTTATGATTTACACACCAAGTTCCCCCTCCCACTTTATCACGAAAACCTGATTGAATCATACAAGCTTCTATGGTTGCTATTGCATTGTAGCTGAGCTTTCTGCTTTCTGGATCAGTATCATAAGGGGTTGGCATTCCACATTCTAATAAGGCTTTTCCTACCTCAGTAAAATCAGTAACACCATTTTTCTCCCACGTAGCTATCTCTCCTGGAGGAGGTTTATCGATATTACATCCAGTTACACTCACCAAAACTATTCCACTTAATAACTTTAAAATGTATTTCATTTTTTACTCCTTGATTTACTTAAAGGAAATTGTTCACGATGAGATGTGCCATAAAACTTTTGGCATTTATAACCCACATCTCCAAGGCAAGTATGGGAGCTTATGGGATTCATGATCACTCTCCACCATTCTTTCCACCAATTACTACCAGCAGGTATTGTCTCGTAAGTATAGCCATTGCCGCCAATAATTCTGCTTACAAAGTCGTATCTATTCCCATCAAAGCCAATAGTGGTTTGTTTGCCATCACTCACATAACCTAACAGACCGGATGCAACTAAAGCATTAAAGGCTGGTCCATAGAAATTGATATTCGTGTTGTCGGCTATACCGTGAACACCTTCTTGTTTGAAAGAATTCAGCATATTCCCCAATGTCATTGTCCCGCGACTATGTCCATAAAGTTCTAACCCTGTAAGACCATGGCTATACACCAAATCTTTTGCTTCTTGTGTTGAATTGGTCAAACCCCAAAAGTTATTTTCCATAAACTTCTGATAGCCCGCAACCAGAAGTTCTGAAATAGCAGAATCGGCTTGGGGGAACACAACAAAATAAAGCGGATTATTTTTATCCTTCGCATGTTGCTCTGCATAAACAGCAGCTTCATAGGGTGGCGTAAAGATGCCATTAAAGGACACATGCACTTTGCCATCAGCACCCTCTTGTAAATGCTGCTTTTCTTCATCCGTTAAATAATGAAACTTAGGTATTTTTTGTCCACGAGCGTCTTCTATAGGCTCCCCATTTTCATCTGTTTTATAGAGTATATTTCCGTCTTTATCACGGTCGACCACGGCGATGGGGTGCTCTTTGATAAACATGGTTTTATAGGAATCATCGCTGTATTTAAATCCTTCTTCTAAAAGTTGGGTTGCCATTTCACGATTTTCATGGACGATTTGTTCCAGCTTGCCTACATCGAGCTGTTGTACACTCTTATGGGCGCTAGCAGTATCCCGATTAAGGGAGGCTATGGCTTGCTCAACATCTTGCCCTGTTAATGCCTTCTGCCCTGCTTCATCAGTAATGACAATGGTGCCATTGCTGATAGCGGATTTGGTATATCCTTCCTCTGAATCT
>NZ_JBHIMJ010000043.1:0-3546 GCF_042194035.1 Bartonella sp. OC16QHHD
TCGGACTGACTATTTAGAACAGCGCCGCGTTTATATGGATAAATGGGCGGCTTATGTCACGGGTCAATCTTAAGATATGGGGTGAATAACCCCATTATCTGTGGATAACTTTAGCTCTCTTTTCTCTCATTCTCTCTCAATAAGACTCATAACGTATCACATCAGAAATTGTATGATAAAATATTGTTTTCTATAAATAAAACATCTTTCTAAATGAACCAAAATGTGGTTAATAAATAGTTATGATTTGTTACCATTTTTTGATAGAAAGGATTTTAGTATGACAGAAAATGATATTCTTTTGACAGACCGTGAAAGTGCAAAATTGCTTCATATGAGTGTCTCAACATTCCGCCGTCATGTAACCAATGGCTCTCTCCCAAAACCTTTAAAATTTGGTTTTTTGTCCCGTTGGTTACAATCGGATCTTATCAATGTCATCGAGCAAGCAAAACAGCAACGTCAAAGTGACGCGGCATAAAAAAAAACTTGTCACGTAAGGACGGACAAGGCTTTCTCAAACTCATCACCCTAGAGATAGCACAATCCGTCCTGTGACGCAACGTTATAGGATTTACAATGATGTGTTCTTTTAAGAATGCGCAAAGTATCACACGTGCCTTGCGCGGGGTTTGGCATGGGCGCTATGGAACAGCCCGTTGCCCTGCTCATGATGATAGGCTGCCTAGCTTATCCCTTGCCAATGGACATGATGGGCGTCTCTTACTCTATTGTTATGCTGGCTGCTCTTTTAGAGAGATCATACAAGCACTCATTAGAATTGGATTGCTTGGAAAACAAGCTTATGATCAGACGCTCTCTTTCTCCAAACAGTTTTGTGCTGATCTCAAACGAGCAAAACAGAAAGCAGAGAGAGCAAAAGCAATTTGGCAACAAAGCCAACCAATCAAAAATACTTTAGCAGAAACCTATTTACGCATGCGGGGTATTACATGTGATTTGCCTGCTGATTTACGTTTTCACGACAAGTGTCTATACCCCTCTGGGGGTACACTGCCCGCGTTGGTGGCTCTTGTTAAGGGCGCTGGCTCTTTCGCCATTCATAGAACCTTTTTACAAGCCAATGGCTGCAAAACAGACCAAAAACCAGCAAAAGCCATGTTGGGATCTGTAACGGGTGGTGGGGTGCATTTAAGCCAAGCCAATCCAAAACATTTGGTCATTTGTGAGGGCATTGAAACGGGTCTGGCTCTTTTGTCTGGGTTGTTATCTGAGCCTGTGAATTTATGGGCGTCTCTTTCAACCAGTGGCATGATGCGTGTGAATTTACCCCCTACAAAAGGGCGTCTCACCATTGCAATGGACGGCGCGTAAAGCAGGTTTTACCCTCGCTGCGCGTGCCTATAACCATGGCTTTGAGGTCTTTATGATGCAAGCTCCAAAAGGAACGGATTTTAATAACGTATTACTTTCTTAAAAGAGGGAAACTATGAAAGATAGTAATTTACAAAACAATAATGAAAATACTCCCGTCAATGATAACGATAATGTCTCTTTAAACGAAAATACTTGTTTAAAAGCCATTTCTTATGAACAAGCCTTGCAACAAAATGGTTGGGGGCAATTAAAACCGATTGCTACGGCTCTCTTACCTGTCGAGCCTTTTAGCTTATTACAGCTTCCAATGCCATTAATGGACTATATTTATGAGGTTGCCGATCTTCAACAATCTTCTATCGATTTTATTGCTATCTCTGCTTTATGTGGCTTGGCTGCTGTGATTGGCAATGGCGTGCGGATTGCTCCCAAAAAACATGATAATAATTGGAAAATTGTTCCTAATCTCTGGGGTGCTCTTGTGGGGCAACCTTCAACACTCAAAACACCTACCATGCAAGCCGCTTTAACTCCTCTCTATGCCTTTCAAGAGGAATGGCATCAAGAATGGTTAAAGAAGAAAGAACAGCAAGAAAAGAAAGATATTCTTATTGAATTAGATAAACGAGAAAAGAAAAAACAAGCCTATAAAGCACTCAAAGATCAAGATGAGGAACAAGCCCTTGCCCTTCTTTCACAATCTATTGAACACAAAGAAAGTGATGATAACACTCTTGATAAACGACGTCTTATTGTCAACGATGTGACTGTCGAAAAGCTTGGGGAACTCTTAAAAGAAAACCCCCGTGGTCTCTTGATGGTACGAGATGAATTGGCTGGGTTTTTAGCTAATATGGAAAGAAAGGAATACCAAACAGACCGTGCCTTTTATCTAACAGCTTTTAATGGCAATACGTCATACACCTATGACCGTATTGAACGTGGAACCATTCATATTCCCAATGCAACCATTTCCATTATTGGGGGCATTCAACCCTCACGCATTATTCCCATTATTCAAGCCATGTGCCATGGAATAAATGATGATGGTTTCATGCAACGATTTCAAATGATTGTATGGCCCGACGAACGAAAAAAGCGGTTATGGACGGATAGACCTCCCAATCAAAAGGTATGGGAAAGCTATCAAGGGGTCTTTCGTTCTCTTTATGATAAACCGTTAGGCTCACCAAAGCATCCGATAACCATACGCTTTTCTGCTGAAGCTCAAGAAATGTTTCGTGTATGGTGGGAAAATTTTCAGAAAAAAATAAATAGTGGTCATTTCTCTACAAATTTACAATCGTATCTTTTGAAAATGGATAAAACCATACCAACACTTGCGTTGATTTTTGAATTGACCGAAGGGGGTCGTTTTGAAATCAATAGAAATGCTCTTGAGAGAGCCTTGTATTGGGAAAAATATCTGTTAAGTCATGCCAAACGTCTTTATGCGGCGCATGATACATTAGCAACAGAAAGTGCAAACTTGCTTGTCAAGCGCTGTGATTATTTACCTAATGTTTTTACTGCACGGGATGTTTATAAACGTGATTGGAAATGTTTAACAGACAATCAAACCGTTAAGCAAGCTTTAGAGCTTTTATGTCGTTGTAACTATATTCGTGAAATCTCTGGAGAGAATAACTCCCAAGGCGGTCGACCTACCATACGTTATGAATGGCACCCCTTAGTGAAAAGTCATAAAACATTTCAATGAATGAATTTTAAATTCCAATAAAACATATAACTTATGTATTCATAAAATGAAACCTTCAAAACATTTCCCATCTATTGGTTTTGGAGGTTTTGGGGGTTTTGGAGGTGCTTTTTATTCCCCTCTTTATATATTTTAAAAATCAAAATAAAAGTCATTATATTTCAATATGTTAATTTTTATCAACTTTTCAAAAAACAATCTATATCAACATTACAACCTGTAAATTCAACTTATAGCATAGGTTTTGTAGGGGTTTTGGGGGTATAGGGGGGGTATATGCTTTTTATCTTTCTTACAAAGCAAGCAATAAAAGCCTATCAAAACATACATTCTGATATCTTAAAAGCACATATCAAATTTGTCTTTTTTCCATAAAACGAACAGCAAATTTCACTATTTTGCTGATCTTACCTCATGTCATAGGCTGTGGATAAGTAGCCTTTAATAAAATTTCTTTTTAAGCAGGTTGTGGGTCTTTAGCACCCTTT
>NZ_JBHIMJ010000101.1:0-2047 GCF_042194035.1 Bartonella sp. OC16QHHD
TGTTTGTTAATCACTTGAGTACTTATATAACAAAATACGTATTTATTGTCAAATAATATTTTATCTTTTTTGATATTTTTTAAATACGTTATGTATTGATAATATCTTATGCTTATTAATTGCTTCTTTTATATTTATGTGCTTTTAAAGCTATATTACGGGCTTTGTGAAACGATTGCGTATTTTCTGAATCTATACATTTATAATATTTTAGAAACGCTCTCATTATGCGTATTTTAAACTTTATAACCTATCAATTTTATTGCTAAATGGCTTTTAAGATTTCTGTTAATTTCTTTTAATAACACATTTTAGACTTAATAGCCTTTATAGGGACTGTCTTTATAAACAAATGCTTTCATTTGCATTTTTGCTTTCTCTATAGTTGTTATGTTCTTTATAGCCATGGCATCATTGTTCATGTTCATAAGAGAAATGATAAATAGGATATATGATAATTGTGATTTATAGACCATTATGAAAACACTTATGAAAACATCTCAATAGAAACTGATCATTATAGAGATGAGCAAAATCCCTTTTAATAAACTTTTGTCAGTCTTGTCAGTTCTTTTTAGAACCTATATCATTTTTTTTAATGAGAGAAAATTAAAATCATTATATTTCAATAAGTTAAGTTTTATCAATTTTTCAAAATACAACTTATTAAAACAGCCATAACAAATAAATACAACTGTAAATATATATTTGTCAGTTTATGTCAGTACATTGAATCGACAAAAGTGATCATTTAGTGAATGATTAAAACATGTCTTATGAGAGTATGTGATCTTTTAAAGCCTTTCAAAAGAAAGGGATTATAATCATAATAAATGCTATCAAGANCCTTTACATATTTTTCAATAAAAAATAAAAGTTATTATATTTCAATATGTTATTTTTTATCAATTTTTCAAAAAACAACCTATATCAATAGTACAACCTATAAATTTAACTAATGCTCTATGTTTTGTAAGGTTTTTTGGGGGGGGTAGAAACATTCAAAACCTATAAGTAATATAAGAAAATGAATATACATAACCCTCTTTAAACAAAGCTTTTGATAACAATAAAGCTATCATTTTAGATTACGGTATAACCTCTTAAAGGCAATGTAAAAAAATCTAATTCTATTTAAGAGTAGGTTTCTTAAAAGTTTTAAAGCAATCCAAATAAGAGTATCTAAAAGTGCAAGTTTCTTCTTTTTAGAATAACGCATGATAAATTATCCTTTTAAAGATTGTATGTAAGCTATTTATAAAGGGGGGATAGAACCTATAGGTATAAGACCTTATATCCCTTTGTGAGTTTAGCATGCCAAGTCTATTCAGTTTCTCTTATTTCTAATTTTGGTAGTTTTTTCACGATTTTCATTGTTTCTAAACTTACAGTAATAACCCTTTGAAACAACTCCAATGGATAAGCAGGATTTCCAACGATCTCAACAGCATAACGATTGGCATCATTAACAATACCACTCTTTTTATTTATTTTTACACATTGACACCCCATAACCCATTCAAGAGCAGGCTTGCCATTTACGATATACTCATAAGCTTCAAGAGGGATATCTGTCATGATGATATTGCTGTTGTAGATAACAGTTGATTTATTCTTTTCCTTACTATTCTTAATTTTTGCGAATTTCATTTCAGTCACATAATAGAATTTCTCAGAATTAGAGATGTCAGTTAATTTTGGATTACCCTTTTAAAGGCACGGAATAAGATTCTACAGTTTCATAACTCACGTGCAAATGACTGAGTTCACGCCCTGTTACAACAGGGCTCCGTTTTCATATGAGGGGGTTAATTCTTATCAAAAGAATCGAAATGAAGCTTATTAAATCCATTTTGAATGAATAGTGAGAAAACTGGAAAAAATGCTAAAAAAGCCGATAATTTTTTCAAAAGGGTTTTTAAAGGTACTTATCCACAGCCCATGGCATAGGATAAGATCAGCAAAGTAGTGAAATTTGCTGTTTATTTTATGGAAAAAAAACAAATGAAGCATGTGCTTTTAAAATATCATAATAATTATTTTGATA
>NZ_JBHIMJ010000080.1:0-122849 GCF_042194035.1 Bartonella sp. OC16QHHD
TAAATAATGAAGATTACGCATTGCCTCACGCTTTTGTTTATCGCGTTCTTTAATGGGGTCACGACCCTCATGTAAAACAGCCCGCCACCTAGTTGCCAATTCACGGGCTTTTTTAAAGAGACATGTCTTAAGGCGCCCAAGCCCATTTCACGGCGCCGACCGTGAATGGTATAACGGTAAATCCATTGAGCACCTCCATTTTTACGCTTATGAAGAAGCAAGCCGGCGCCATCATTATATTTGCCAGCCCCCAATGTTGCGACAGCCCTTGCGTTAAGACGGTTCATAAGAGCCATTTTTAGTCTTTTCTTATACAAATTTGATCCACACATTCATCCTGCTTTTGACGTGCAAGCGAATGATTTTGATTGTTTCAACATAAACAGCTTTGAAATGAGAGAATCTTACGTTATTCGAGACTCTCATTCAACATACAAAACAGTGAATTATCATTATAAATCAATGTCTTGTCATCTAGCTACCGTGGATCACGATGAAAATGGAAATCCTATAAGAGACAGTCATGGAAACCCACAGCTGCAATATCATTATTTAACGGATGAAAAACAACAGAATTTACAAAAAGGTTCTGATGGCAAGGTTCATGTCTCCTTTAATGGCATCTTTACTCCACCAGAGGAAGCCGCTGTTTATGCGGTTCAATATGCGAAGGATAAAAATGCACCGCTTTATTTTGTTGTGTTCCCAGAAGCCAATTCTGCTATCTCAGAACTTCTGGTCGCGGGCTATCAGAAGTTTATGGAAAATAACTTTTGGGGTTTGACCAATTCAACACAAGAAGCAAAAGATATAATGTCTCGCTATGGTAACACAGGATTGCATTTTGATGCCCATAGTCGTGGCAGTTTGACAGGCTTTAATTATGATGAATTCTTTCAAACAAGAAGGTGTAAATGATATAGCTGGCAATACAACGATCAGTTTCCATGGACCAGCGGCTAATGTTTTAGTTGCATCCGGTCTGTTAGGTTATGTGAGTGATGGCAAACAAACCACTATTGGTTTTGATGGGAATAGATATGACTTTGTAAGCAGAATTATTAGCGGCAATGGCTATACTTATGAGACAATACCTGCTGGCAGTAACTGGTGGAAAGAAACATGGAACATGTTCACAAATACTTACAATCTCCATACTTGCCTTGGAGATGCGAGCCAAGCATGTCGGTATGTTTATGGCTCATCCAATCGAGTACAAAATAAGAAAAAAATCTTGGTATTGGTTTTCAGGAAGATATTGTTGATTGTGATGACAACGATGCTGTTAAGCAGCGTATAGGATTGATCAATGGTTATTTGAAGTCAGTAGTGAAGGAAGGTTGGGTGGATATTACTGAAGGGAAGAGCCTTTTGATGATTGTATAATAGAAAAATCTAATAGTGGTTTTGTAGATTATTGTTTACAAATTAAAGCAAATAACCTCTTTTTTTATTTACATGAGAGAAGTAAAGGGGTTAGTTGGTTTTTTGTTTTTAAGTCCTTACAGAAGTTCGCAGGCATAGAAGCAAAAATGGAATAATTTTTTATTGGATGAGTCAGCAAATAATTTACATATTCACCCACAGAGAAAAATATTAAGCTCCTTACAAACTTTATCGAGCATAAAGGGCAATAAAGTAATTTATTCGACGCATTCCCCTTATCTTATTAACGACGATAATTTGGATAATTTGTTTACCGTACGTAATGAAGCAAATGATTTTGAAGCGCCTCGAATTGTTTGTGAAAGATTTCTGGAATTAACTACATCTACTGAAGAAACTGTGAGGGCTGTTGAGCCTATTGTTCAAAAAACATGGATTACACACCTTGGAACAGGAGCTGATTGGATTATAAAAAAATTTAATGGAGTTGCTGCTAATGCAAAGAAAGTAAATCACATTGCTGATTGCGTGAAACATATTATTGGTGGATAATTTTCTCAGTTTATGCCGTAAAGCTTATACTCTTACGAGTTTTATTTAAATGCTAACACCCTTTTGTAAAACTTTACGCAAACTTCGTATTGATCACTCCGAACGTCTCTTAGATATGGCTAAGAAATTAGACATATCTGTATCATTTTTATCTTCTGTAGAGATTAGCAAAAAATCTCTACCTATTGGCATGGAAAAAAAGATCATTGAACTCTATGATTTAGATCAAGAGGTAGCAGAAATTTTGAAAAGAGAATCGGATTCTTGTTGTAAAAGTTTCACTATAAAGTCTTCTGATATATTTAGATGTGAAGCTGTTGGTATGTTTGCTAGACTGATAAACATTATTTCACAAGAAGATTTAGAACTATTAAAAAATTGTTAGAGAAAGCTGGCAAAAAGAATGCGCTTTGTAAAGGAAAGAGTAAAAACCATATTCCCCTAACTTTATTTAGGCATCCCTTAATCTTTAAAAAATATATGAAGAATCAATAACTGAATAGGAATATAAAGCTATATGGTGGGCGATGAGAGACTCGAACTCCCGACATCCTCGGTGTAAACGAGGCGCTCTACCAGCTGAGCTAATCGCCCAATGCAATGATCAGCAATTGAATGGAAACTCTTTAAGGAAAAATTTTTCTAAACGCAAGAATAAAGATAGGATTTGATAATTTTTTTTAAAAATGCATAATCCTTCTTGACATAAACGCATGAACCCCTTACACGACCGCTTGTACCCAATTAAATTGGTTCGAAAAAAAATGCGCGGGTGTAGCTCAGTTGGTTAGAGTGCTGGCCTGTCACGCCGGAGGTCGCGGGTTCGAGCCCCGTCACTCGCGCCATTTCGTGATTACTTATAAAATTTCCTTTTTAAAATATCCATATGCTATGAGTAATGTGGTGGAGTGTTTGATTGGGGAATAATATTTTCTTTCTTTTTATATGGTTTATAAGAATAGGGCTTGCGTCTTTCTTTGCTCTGCGTTACCTATGCCGATAAGAAAAGTATCGCTCTGTATGCCTTTGAAGCAGTATGAATAGAGTTAATAGAGCGATTGTTAAATTTGTCTGTTTGGTCACGCAATATTGAATCATTGTGTTAAACTCAGGCATTTCGTTACGATGGAAGAGGGTTATGGCTTATTTATTGAGCTCTTATTTGCCAGTCTTGATTTTCATTATTGTGTCAGCGGTTATTGCTGGAGTTTTGTTGATTACACCTTATATTGTAGCATATCGTTCCCCCGATCCTGAAAAATTATCGGCTTATGAATGTGGGTTTAATTCATTTAGTGATGCACGCATGAAGTTTGATATTCGTTTCTATTTGGTATCAATTTTATTTATTATTTTTGATCTTGAAGTTGCATTTCTTTTTCCTTGGGCTGTTTCATTCGAATCAATAGGTATGTTTGGCTTTTGGTCGATGATTGTGTTTTTAGCGATTTTGACTATTGGATTTATATATGAATGGAAAAAAGGAGCCCTTGAATGGAATTAAGATCTAATAATTCAACGATTGAGGCTCTAAAACCAAAAGGAATCATTGATCCAAATACTGGTGGGCTGATAGGATCTGACGATGAGTTTTTTCGTGATATCAATGCTGAATTGTCAGATAAGGGTTTTTTAGTTACCTCGGCAGATGCTTTGATTACTTGGGCACGTACCGGTTCTTTAATGTGGATGAGTTTTGGTTTGGCTTGTTGTGCTATCGAAATGATGCAATGTTCAATGCCTCATTATGATAATGAGCGTTTTGGATATGCACCACGAGCTTCACCCCGCCAGTCAGATGTGATGGTTGTGGCAGGTACTCTAACAAATAAGATGGCCCCTGCTTTAAGAAAAGTGTACGATCAGATGCCAGAGCCACGTTATGTGATTTCTATGGGATCATGTGCAAACGGTGGGGGATATTATCATTATTCCTATTCAGTAGTGCGGGGATGTGATCGTATCGTGCCTGTCGATATATATGTCCCAGGGTGTCCACCTACAGCAGAGGCATTATTATACGGCATATTGTTGCTACAGAAAAAAATCCGTCGTACCGGATCCATAGAGCGATAGAGAGTTTTCTTGTCATGGTGGATGAAACATTGGTTGAGCTTGCTGCTTATTTGGAAAACAAATTAAAAAATAAGCTTGAAGAGACTGTTCTTGCTTTTGGTGAATTGACCATTGTGGTACGTCTTGATGCAATTATCGATGTTTTAATGTTTGTTCGTGATGATTCTCGCTGTCAATTTATTAATCTTACAGACATTAGTGGTGTGGATTATCCTTCTCGCGATAAGCGCTTTGATGTTTCTTACCAATTGTTATCTCCTCGTGAGAATTTACGCTTACGTGTAAAAGTTCGTACAGATGAAAATACTCCTGTTGCTTCAGCTTGCACGGTTTATCCTGGCGCAGAGTGGTATGAACGTGAAACGTATGATATGTATGGGATTTTATTTTCAGGACATCCGGATTTGAGACGGATTTTAACAGATTATGGGTTTGAAGGATATCCTTTACGCAAAGACTTTCCTGTGACAGGATTTGTTGAATGCCGTTATGATAATGAAGCAAAGAGAGTGATTTATGAGCCTGTTGTTTTGCGCCAAGAGATGCGTAATTTTGATTTTCTTTCTCCTTGGGAAGGAGGACAGTATACTTTGCCATGTGATGGGAAAGCAGATGAAAAAAAATAATATTGGTTTTGATAAGGCATTATATTAGAGTACTGTATTTCTTAAATAATTAAATATTTTTTAGCGTGATAGATTTTTTGATATTTGATATGAAGTTTTTTAAAAAGCAAGGGGTTGATTGTGGCTGAGGTCAATGTTCGAAACTTTAATATCAATTTTGGTCCGCAGCACCCTGCCGCGCATGGGGTTTTGCGCATGGTTCTGGAGCTGGATGGTGAAGTTGTTGAGCGTGTAGATCCACATATTGGGTTGTTGCATCGCGGTACTGAAAAATTAATGGAAACAAAGACTTATCTCCAAGCTGGTCCTTATCTAGATCGTTTGGATTATGTTGCTCCTATGAATCAGGAACATGCTTTTGTTCTTGCTATTGAAAAGTTATTAGATATAAAAGTTCCTAAAAGAGGGCAATTAATACGTGTTTTGTTTTCTGAAATTGGGCGTATTCTTAATCATTTGCTTAATGTAACGACACAGGCAATGGATGTTGGTGCTTTAACACCACCGCTTTGGGGATTTGAGCAACGTGAAAGATTGATGATTTTTTATGAGCGTGCCTGTGGTGCTCGTCTTCATGCAAATTATTTTCGCCCTGGTGGCGTGCATCAAGATTTACCAGAATCTTTAGTTGAGGATATTGGTGATTTTATTGATCCATTTCTTGTTTCTCTCGGAAAACTTGATGCGCTTGTGACCCCAAATCGGATTTTTAAGCAGCGTAATGTGGATATTGGCGTTGTAAGTATTGATGAAGCTTGGGCACGCGGTTTTTCTGGGGTTATGATTCGTGGAGCTGGTGTTCCATGGGATTTGCGTAAAAGTCAGCCTTATGAATGTTACGATGAAATGGAATTCGATATTCCTATAGGTAAAAATAGCGATTGTTATGATCGCTATCTTATTCGTATGGAAGAAATGCGTCAATCAGCGAAAATTATGCGCCAATGTGTGGAGCGTTTACTGAGTACTGAAAAAAATGGACCGGTTTCGAGCTTGGATCGCAAAATTGTACCACCGACGCGGAGTGAAATGAAAAGCTCGATGGAAGCACTGATTCATCACTTTAAACTCTATACGGAAGGTTTTCATACACCTCCTGGAGAAGTATATGTTGCTGTGGAAGCTCCGAAGGGTGAGTTTGGTGTTTATCTTGTTTCTGATGGAACCAATAAGCCTTATCGTGTCAAGTTGCGTGCTCCTGGGTTTGCTCATCTCCAAGCTATGGATTTTTTAACCAGAGGTCATATGTTAGCAGATGCTACAGCTATTTTGGGTTCGATTGATATTGTTTTTGGGGAGGTTGATCGCTAATGTCCGTACGCCGTCTTGCAGATGATGTTTATCAGCCTGCGGAGTTTTCTTTTACAAAAGAAAATCAGATATGGGTAAAAAATACCATAAAAAAATATCCTGCAGGGCGTCAGCAGTCTGCTGTAATTCCATTATTAATGCGTGCTCAAGAGCAAGATGGTTGGGTGACACGTGCTGCAATTGAGCATATTGCTCAGATTCTTTCCATGGCTTATATCCGTGTCTTAGAAGTTGCGACTTTTTATACTCAGTTTCAGCTTAAGCCTGTTGGAACAAAAGCGCATATTCAAGTTTGTGGTACAACGCCTTGTATGTTACGTGGTTCTGATGAATTGATTAAAGTTTGTCAGAAAAAAATTCATCATGAACCTTTTGCGACCAATCAGGATGGAACCTTATCATGGGAAGAGGTAGAGTGTCTTGGTGCTTGTGTGAATGCTCCGATGATTATGATTTTTAAAGATACTTATGAAGATCTTACAGCTGAACGCCTTGAAGAAATTATTGATGCATTTGAAGCAGGGAAGGGTTCTGAGATAGCGGTTGGTCCGCAAAATAGTCGTAAATCGTCGGAACCGATTAGTGGTTTAACTTCTCTTATTGATGATGAGAAAGAAAAAAAGATCTCTCAAGTCTTCACCAAAAAAGGATAAGGAAAGAATGGGGAACATAATTAAGTATTTTTCTTGAGAAAATATTTTATTATTCTACCCATGATGGCAACATTTAACGAAAAGTAAGAAGTCTTGAAAAGATATTTAAAAATTGCATTTGAGGAAAAGCGGAAAATGCTATGGGTAATAGAAAAAAAGGTGGGGTATGCTAGCTGATAAAGATCGTATCTTCACCAATATTTATGGTTTAAAAGACAAATCATTAAAGGCTGCGATGTTGCGTGGGCATTGGAATGGTCTGAAAGAAATGATTGACAAAGGTCGTGATTGGATCATTGATGAAGTGAAGGCATCGGGTTTACGCGGTCGTGGTGGTGCTGGTTTTCCTACTGGAATGAAGTGGTCCTTTATGCCAAAGCAGAGTGATGGGCGTCCTCATTATTTGGTTGTCAATGCCGATGAATCTGAACCTGGAACTTGTAAAGACCGTGATATTTTACGTCATGACCCCCATACTTTGATTGAAGGATGTGCAATCGCTACTTTTGCTATGGGAGCCAATGTTGCTTTTATTTATATTCGTGGTGAATATATTCGTGAACGTGAAGCGCTTCAAGCTGCCGTTGATGAATGCTATGATGCGGGTTTACTTGGTAAAAAAACGAAATATGGGCATGCTTGTGATATTGTTATTCATCATGGAGCTGGTGCTTATATTTGTGGTGAAGAAACGGCTCTTCTTGAAAGTCTTGAGGGGAAAAAGGGACAACCTCGGCTTAAACCGCCATTTCCTGCCAATATGGGGATTTATGGCTGTCCAACAACAGTAAATAATGTAGAGTCTATTGCCGTTGTTCCAACGATTTTGCGGCGGGGGGCTTCGTGGTTTTCATCAATCGGACGAGCAAATAATGTTGGAACGAAATTATTTATGGTTTCAGGGCATGTTAATGCACCTTGTACATTTGAAGACGCTCTTGGTGTTTCATTCCGTGAATTAATTGAAAAACATACGAGTGGTGTTCGTGGTGGATGGAATAATCTTTTAGCAGTTATTCCAGGGGGGGCTTCTTGTCCAGTCGTTCGTGGTGAGGATATTATCGATGCGATCATGGATTTTGATGGGATGCGAGATGTCGGGTCTTCTTTTGGCACAGGGGGAATGATTGTTATGGATAAATCAACCGATATTATCAAGGCAATTTGGCGTATAGCTGCTTTTTTCAAGCACGAGAGTTGTGGTCAGTGTACACCGTGTCGTGAGGGGACGGGATGGATGATGCGTCTTTTAGGGCGTATGGTTGAGGGAAGAGCGCAAAAACGCGAGATTGATCTTTTGTTTGAAGTGTCTAAACAGGTTGAAGGACACACTATTTGTGCGCTTGGTGATGCTGCCGCATGGCCTGTACAAGGGTTGATACGTAATTTTCGTCCGGAAATCGAGCGTAGAATTGATGAA
The DNA here is from genome assembly GCF_042194035.1 of Bartonella sp. OC16QHHD. Classification (NCBI taxonomy): domain Bacteria; kingdom Pseudomonadati; phylum Pseudomonadota; class Alphaproteobacteria; order Hyphomicrobiales; family Bartonellaceae; genus Bartonella; species Bartonella sp. OC16QHHD. The sequence continues at coordinate 8,025 of NZ_JBHIMJ010000080.1, forward strand.
TACACGCGAAATGTAGTCCAAAGCAAAAATATTGCTTTAGAAGCGGTTTAATAAAGGATTTTGTTTTAAGAGCAACCGAATGCAAATTTTAAGTGGGTTATCTGCAGGTTGGATGGGTGATGATAAATATCAAAGTTGATGGCAAAGAGATTGAAGTTCCTGATTACTACACGTTGCTTCAGGCTGCTGAGGTGGCTGGGGTAGAAATTCCACGTTTTTGTTTTCATGAATCTTTGTCAATTGCTGGAAATTGTCGTATGTGTTTAGTTGAGGTTAAAGGTGGTCCTCCAAAACCTCAGGCTTCTTGTGCTATGGGGGTTCGTGATTTACGATTAGGGACTAACGGTGAGGTACCTGAGATTTTTACCAATACGGAGATGGTAAAAAAAGCACGTGAAGGTGTTATGGAATTTCTTCTCATTAATCATCCTTTGGATTGTCCAGTGTGTGATCAAGGGGGAGAGTGTGATCTTCAAGATCAAGCAATGCTTTATGGACGAGATTGTTCTCGTTATACAGAAAATAAACGTGCTGTAGAAGATAAATATATTGGACCTCTTGTCAAAACTGTTATGACACGATGTATTCATTGTACACGGTGTGTTCGTTTTACAACGGAAGTTGCAGGTATTTCTGAGCTTGGTTTGATCGGTCGTGGTGAAGATGCTGAAATTACGACGTATCTTGAAAAAGCTATGACATCTGAATTACAGGGAAATGTTATTGATCTTTGTCCAGTGGGAGCTTTAACTTCAAAACCTTATGCGTTTCATGCCCGTCCATGGGAATTGGTAAAAACGGAATCGATTGATGTGATGGATGCGCTTGGTAGTGCTATCCGTATTGATAGCCGCGGCCGTGAAGTTATGCGGATTATGCCGCGTACAAATGAAGATGTAAATGAGGAATGGATCTCTGATAAAACGCGTTTTATTTGGGATGGATTACGGACTCAGCGGCTTGATAAGCCATATGTACGCAAAGATGGAAAGCTTCAACCTGTCAGTTGGACAGAAGCTTTTGCAAAAATCAAAATGGTAATCTCTAAAATTTTTCCAGAAAAAATTGGAGCCATTGCGGGGGATCTTGCTTCTGTTGAAGAAATGTATGCCCTTAAAGCATTATTGAGCTCTTTGGGCTCAACGCTTTTTGATTGTCGTCAAAGAGGGGGGGCTTTATCGCCAGAGTTTGGGCGCTCGAGTTATATTTTTAATCCTACAATTGTAGGTATTGAACAGGCTGATGCACTGCTTATTGTGGGATCTAATCCACGTCATGAAGCAGCTGTTTTAAATGCGCGTATTTTAAAGCGCCAACGGATGGGCAATTTTCCTATTGCATTAATTGGAGAGAAAGTCGATTTACGTTATCCTTATTCTTACCTTGGATCTGGGAGTGATACATTAACGACACTTATTCGTGGAGAGGATGTTTTTTTTAATGTCTTAAAAGAAGCGAAGAGGCCCCTTATTCTTATCGGAGAGGGAGCGGTTTCAGGAAATGAAGGTTTATCTGTTTTAAAAAGTCTTGCTAAATTAGCTGATAATATTGGTGCTCTTAGTGAGACATGGAATGGGTTTGGGGTTCTTCATAATGCAGCATCGATTGTTGGAGGGTTGGACATAGGCTTTACTTCTAAGCTTGGGGTTGCAAATATACTTAAAACCTGTGAAGTTCTATTTTTGCTTGGTGCTGATGAACTAGAATTAGCCAATACAAAAGCTTTTACAGTTTATATTGGGAGCCATGGTGATAATGGTGCACATGCTGCTGACGTTATTTTGCCTGCATCTGCTTACACTGAAAAATCAGGGCTTTATGTGAATACAGAAGGACGTGTTCAAATGACAAATCGGGCTGGTTTTGCTCCAGGTGAAGCAAAAGAAGATTGGGCTATTTTGCGTGCTTTATCGGATATTTTAGGACAAAAGCTCCCTTTTGATTCTCTCTCTGAATTAAGGCAATGCTTGTTTAACGATTATCCACACCTTTGTGCTGTTGATGATATAGTGCCTTCTGATATAAGTGGTCTTAAGGCGCTTGGTTCAAAAATGGTTTCTCTCGAGAGTCAAGCATTTACTTCTATGGTTAAAGATTTTTATTTAACAAATCCGATAGCACGTGCTTCTGCTGTTATGGCTGAATGTTCATCTCTTGCAAAAAACCATGCTACACAAACAGTAAAGTAAGGGCAAAGGAAAAGGAATAATGATGTATGATTTCTTTATGACTTGGCTGTTGCCATTACTCATTATAATCGGAAAAACACTTCTTCTTTTGGTCGTTCTTTTGGTCTTAGTTGCTTATCTTCTTTATGCAGATAGAAAAATTTGGGCAGCGGTACAATTGCGTCGTGGACCAAACGTTGTTGGACCATGGGGTTTGTTACAGTCTTTTGCAGATTTAATTAAATTTGTTGTTAAGGAGCCTATTATCCCTGCAGGTGCAAATAAGGGTGTTTTTCTTTTAGCTCCTTTTGTTTCAGCGACACTTGCTTTATCAACTTGGGCTGTTATTCCTGTCAATGAGGGTTGGGAGGTTGCAAAGATTAATGTTGGCTTGCTTTATATTTTAGCCATTTCATCTCTTGAAGTTTATGGTGTTATTATGGGGGGATGGGCATCAAATTCAAAATATCCTTTCTTAGGAGCTCTTCGTTCGGCGGCACAAATGGTTTCTTATGAAGTTTCCATTGGTTTTGTGCTTGTGACTGTCATTTTAATAAGTGGTTCGTTGGATCTCACAACAATTGTTCATAAACAAAGTTCTGGAATTGGTACAACTCTTGGTCTTCCTTTTAACAGCTTTCTCGATTGGAATTGGTTGGTCCTTTTTCCAATGTTTATTATATTTTTTATTTCTGCGCTCGCAGAGACAAACCGTCCTCCATTCGATTTGGTGGAAGCAGAATCTGAACTTGTTGCTGGTCATATGGTTGAATATTCTTCAACGCCTTACATGCTCTTTTTTCTTGGTGAATATGTTGCGATTGTTTTAATGTGCGCATTAACAACTATTCTATTTTTAGGCGGTTGGCTGCCTCCTTTAGATGTTTGGTGGCTTAATTGGGTTCCTGGTATCATTTGGTTTGTTTTAAAAGTCTGTTTTGTATTTTTTTGGTTTGCTATGGTCAAAGCATTTGTTCCACGTTATCGCTATGATCAGCTTATGCGGCTTGGTTGGAAGGTTTTTCTTCCTCTCTCACTAGCAATGGTTGTGATAACTGCTGCTTTTTTAAAGTTTACGGATTTCGTTTAAGAGGAGATGTTACGATGTCAGGTTTTATTCAGGCGGCAAAGTCACTTCTTCTATTGGAATTTGTGAGTGCTTTTTTCTTAGCTATGCGTCAATTTTTTTCACCAAAACCCACGATTAATTATCCTTATGAAAAAGGTTTTGTATCTCAGCGTTTTCGCGGTGAGCATGCATTGCGTCGCTATCCAAATGGTGAAGAACGGTGTATTGCTTGTAAATTATGTGAAGCGATTTGTCCTGCTCAAGCGATTACAATTGAAGCTGGGCCACGGCGCAATGATGGTACACGTAGAACTATCCGTTATGATATAGACATGGTTAAATGTATTTACTGTGGTTTTTGTCAAGAAGCCTGTCCGGTTGAGGCTATTGTCGAAGGTCCAAATTTTGAGTTTGCGACGGAAACACGTGAAGAACTTTATTATGATAAAGAAAAACTTTTATTGAATGGAGATCGATGGGAGCGAGAAATTGCTCGAAATATATTGATGGATGCGCCTTATCGTTAAGTGTATCGTTAAATGAGGTGTCGGATATTTTTCCGATAAATTGTAATCTGGTATGAAGTTTATACCAATTGTTTGAATAATTAAGGAGAAGCCTATGCTAACAGATCTAGCGGCGGCATTTTTCTATTTGTTTGCTTTTATTATGCTAACAAGTGCAGTTATTGTTATTACAGCACGCAATCCAGTGCATTCTGTTTTGTTTTTAATCCTCGCATTTTTTAATGCAGCAGCTTTGTTTTTACTTGCAGGAGCAGAGTTTTTAGGGCTTATTCTGCTTGTTGTGTATGTTGGAGCTGTCGCTGTTTTATTTTTATTTGTCGTTATGATGCTTGACGTTGATTTTGCTGAGTTAAAGAGTGGAACTCTTCGGTATGCTCCTATTGGAGCTCTTATTGGTGTTATTATCGCTGTAGAATTGATTGTTGTTTTTATGAGTAGCTATTTTTCTCCAGTCTTGAGAACGCATGTTACGCAACCAATGCCAGATTTAGCGCAGCGAACAAATACACAAGCATTAGGTGATATTCTCTATACGGATTATGTTTTCTATTTTCAAATTGCTGGAATGATTTTATTGGTTGCAATGATTGGAGCTATTGTTTTAACACTTCGTCATAAATTAGGAGTAAAGCGGCAATCTATTGCGGAGCAAGTTTCTAGAACGGTAGAAAGTGCCATTGAAATCAAACAAGTTGAATCAGGCAAAGGTATGTAAGGGGGGCTATGCAGATGTATATTGATATTACACATTATCTCACTGTTTCTGCTTTAATGTTTACAATTGGTATTGCTGGAATTTTTCTCAACAGAAAAAATGTGATTATTATCTTGATGTCCATTGAGCTTATATTGCTTTCAGTTAATCTCAATTTTGTTGCATTTTCAGCATTTCTTCATGATCTCGTTGGTCAGGTATTCGCTTTATTTGTCTTAACCGTAGCAGCTGCTGAAGCTGCCATTGGTTTAGCAATTCTGGTCGTTTTTTTCCGTAATCGTGGTTCCATTGCGGTTGAAGATGTTAATGTAATGAAAGGCTAACCAGTGATGTATTATACGATTGTCTTTCTTCCGCTTTTGGGTTTTTTAATTGCTGCACTAGGTGGAAAAACGATAGGAGATCGTGCGAGTGAATTGATAACATGTAGCTTTATGGTTGTTGTTGCCATATTATCGTGGATAGTATTTTTCAGTACTGCACTTGGTCATATTCCAGCGATTGATGTATTGGTATTACATTGGATGACTGTTGGTGACTTAAGCTTTAATTGGGCTTTACATGTTGATGCATTAACAGCTGTTATGCTTATTGTTGTGAATAGTGTTTCGGCATTAGTGCATATTTATTCAATTGGTTATATGCACCATGACCCTTCAAGGTCTCGTTTTTTTTCTTATCTTTCTTTGTTTACATTTATGATGCTTATGTTGGTCACATCCAATAATTTGATTCAGATGTTTTTTGGATGGGAAGGTGTCGGACTTGCTTCTTATTTACTCATTGGTTTTTGGTTTCAGCGCGATTCTGCTAATAAGGCCGCAATGAAAGCTTTTGTAGTTAACCGTGTTGGAGACTTTGGTTTTCTCTTAGGAATCTTTAGTATTTTTGTTTTGTTCCAATCGGTTGATTTTGCCTCTATTTTTGCAAAAGCTGCCGACAAGAGCTTTATACAAAATATGACATTTTTAGATTGGCAATTTGATGGGCAGACGGCAATTACCATTACATGTCTTTTATTATTTATTGGTGCGATGGGAAAATCCGCACAATTTCTTTTACATACTTGGCTGCCTGATGCAATGGAAGGGCCAACCCCTGTATCAGCGCTTATTCATGCCGCTACAATGGTAACGGCTGGTGTTTTTATGATTGCGCGTATGTCGCCAATTTTTGAACTTTCTTCAACTGCTTTGACCGTGATTATTATTGTTGGTGCAACAACAGCGTTTTTTGCAGCAACTGTGGGGTTGGTGCAGAATGATATTAAGCGTGTTATTGCTTATTCTACATGCTCTCAACTTGGTTATATGTTTGTGGCATTAGGTGTTGGAGCTTATGGCGCTGCTGTCTTTCATCTTTTTACGCATGCTTTTTTTAAAGCCTTATTGTTTCTTGGTGCAGGTTCTGTGATTCATGCTGTGTCTGATGAACAAGATATGCGAAAAATGGGTGGGTTACGCAAACATATAAAGATCACCTATTGGATGATGATGGTCGGGACCATTGCCTTGACCGGAGTTGGAATTCCAGGAACACTTTTCGGGACTGCAGGTTTTTTCTCAAAAGATGCGATTATAGAGTCTGCTTTTGCATCTCATAATATTGCTTCAGGATATGCTTTTTATCTTCTTGTTTTTGCTGCCTTTTTAACAAGTTTCTATTCATGGCGACTTATCTTTATGACATTCCATGGTAAACCACGGGCAACAGTTGATGTGATGCATCATGTTCATGAATCGCCTCCAGTTATGTTGATTCCACTCTTTCTTTTATCTATTGGAGCAATATTTTCTGGTGTCGTTTTCCAACCTTACTTTTTTGGTGACTTGTATAATGCTTTTTGGAAGGGAGCATTGTTTACAAGCAGCCATAATCATATTCTTCATGATGCTCACCATGTTTTTAATTGGGTAAAATGGTCGCCTTTTATAGCAATGATTCTTGGGTTTATGTTGGCTTATTTATTTTATATTGTGGCTCCCTCTCTTCCCAAGAAAATGGCGCGTATTATGCCAGGAGTGTATCACTTTCTTTACCAAAAGTGGTATTTCGATCAATTATATAACTTTTTATTTGTTCGTCCTACCTTTAGAATTGGTTCTTTTCTTTGGAAAGTGGGAGACGGTAAGATTATTGATGGTCTAGGTCCCAATGGTATTGCAGCGCGTGTTGTTGATATTACAAATAGAGTTGTTCGAATGCAAACAGGCTATCTTTACCACTATGCATTTGCAATGCTTATCGGCGTTGCATTGCTCATTACATGGATGATGATCGGGGGCGTAAACTAATGACCGATTGGCCTATTCTTTCTACGGTTACATTTTTGCCGCTTGTTGGTGTTCTTCTGATTTTGTTTATCAAAGATGATAGTGAAGTAGCACGCCATAATATACGTAATGTCGCATTTTTTACGACTCTATTTGTTTTTATTATTTCTTTAATTATTTGGATAGGATTTGATTCTAGCAACCAAAATTTTCAAATGGTTGAAAAATCCAGTTGGTTAGGGGGTGGTATTAGCTATCATATGGGGGTCGATGGTATTTCTATTCTTTTTGTTGTTCTCTCGGCTTTTCTTTTGCCTTTCTGTATTTTAGCAAGTTGGGAGAATGTTAAAGAGAGATTAAAAGCATATATGATTGCGTTTCTTCTTCTAGAAGTTGCGATTATTGGTGTTTTTTGTGCTCTTGATGCAATGCTATTCTATGTTTTTTTTGAAGGCAGCCTCATTCCAATGTTTATCATTATAGGTGTATGGGGAGGAGCACGTCGTGTTTATGCAAGTATAAAGTTTTTCTTATATACTCTACTTGGTTCAGTGCTTATGCTGGTTGCTCTTATGGTTATGTATTGGGAGGCTGGGACACTTGATATACCAACTTTACTCAATTATCAGTTTCCTGCTCATATGCAAATATGGTTATGGCTTGCATTTTTTGCTTCTTTCGCAGTTAAAATGCCAATGTGGCCAGTTCATACATGGCTCCCTGATGCTCACGTAGAAGCACCGACAGCGGGTTCTGTTATTTTAGCTGGTGTCTTACTTAAATTAGGTGGGTATGGTTTTCTTCGTTTTTCTTTGCCTATGTTTCCTATCGCTTCAGCAGATTTTGCGCCTTTTGTTTTCACATTATCGCTTATCGCTATTATTTATACATCACTGGTTGCACTTGTTCAAAGTGACATCAAAAAACTTATTGCATATTCCTCAATAGCGCATATGGGATATGTAACGATGGGTATTTTTGCTGCGAATGAACAGGGGATACAAGGGGCTATTTATCAGATGCTATCCCATGGAATTGTTTCAGCAGCATTGTTTCTTTGTGTTGGGGTTATCTATGATCGCTTGCATACACGTGAAATTTCAGCGTTTGGTGGTTTAGTGAATAATATGCCTAAATATGCTGTTGTTTTCTTAATTTTCACCATGGCAAATGTTGGTTTGCCTGGAAGCTCAGGATTTTTGGGTGAATTTTTAACCTTAATAGGTGTTTTTCAAGTAAATAAATTGGTTGTTGTTTTAGCAACAACAGGTGTTATCTTATCGGCAGCCTATGCCCTTTATCTTTATCGGCGTGTGGTTTTTGGTTCCTTGGATAAAGAGAATTTAAAAGTATTAATAGATCTTTCTTTAAGAGAAAAATTCCTCCTTTATCCAATGGTTATTCTTACAATATTCTTTGGTATCTATCCAACGCCTATTCTTAAGGCAACGGCGTTTTCTGTAGAAACCCTCATCAATAAACTGCACTAGATAAGGGAAGAATGCACATGCAAACTGAAATAATAGCGCAATTAGTCTTAATTCTTCCAGAGCTTTTAATTGCATTAGGAGCTGTCGTGCTGCTTATGATTGGTGTTTATTCCAATACACGTGCTTCTTTAACAGTGACAGGTTTAGCCATAGCACTTCTTGTGGCAACCATTATTATTCTTATAATTTTTCCGAAAAATGGTTCATTTCAAACCAATGCGCTCGTTATCGATTCCTTTAGTCGTTATATGAAAATTTTAATGCTTATTGGTGCACTCTTTTCTCTTATCATGTCTGTTGGTTTTGCCAATGCACAAAAGTTTAATATATTTGAGTTTCCAGTACTTGTTCTTTTAGCAACCCTTGGAATGATGTTTATGATTTCAGCGGGTAATATGCTGTCGCTTTATATGGGGTTAGAGCTGCAATCTTTAGCTTTATATGTTTTAGCAGCGATTAATCGTAATAATGTAAAATCTTCTGAAGCCGGTATAAAATACTTTGTTTTAGGAGCATTATCTTCAGGGTTGCTTCTTTATGGTATTTCTTTGCTTTATGGTTTTACCGGTCAAATTGGTTTTCACGAAATTGCTCTTGCTTTAAAAGATAAAAATGTACAATTGGGGGTTATTTTTGGAATTGTCTTTATTTTAGCTGGTTTGGCTTTCAAAATTTCTGCTGTTCCGTTTCATATGTGGACACCTGATGTTTATGAAGGAGCGCCCACACCGATTACAGCATTTTTTGCTGGTGCCCCTAAAGTTGCTGCAATGGCTTTAATCATCCGTATTATTGTGGTGACCTTTATTCCCCTAGGGCGTGTTGATAACGTGATGCCTGCATGGCAACAAATTTTGGTGTTCATGGCGATTGCATCAATGATACTGGGTGCTTTTGCTGCAATCGGTCAGAATAATATTAAGCGCTTAATGGCTTATTCGTCGATCAGTCATATGGGTTATGCACTTGTTGGTTTATCTGCTGGAGATATGCTTGGGATAAAAAGCGTTATCCTTTATATGACTATTTATCTTGGAATGACGATTGGTTCATTTGCCTTTATTCTTGGAATGCGCTCTCAGAATGGAAATGTTGAAAATATTTATGATCTTTCAGGGTTAGCAAAGACGAATCCGTTTATGGCTGTTGTGATGACAATACAGCTTTTTTCTTTAGCAAGCATACCTCCTATGGCTGGTTTTTTTGGAAAGTGGTATACATTTTCTGCTGCTGTCCACGCTGGACTTACGCCACTTGCTGTCGTTGGGATGATAGCGTCTGTTGTTGGGGCTTTTTACTATTTGCGAGTCATTAAAATTATGTGGTTTGATGATGCAAAAGCGCATTTTGTTGCTTTATCGAAAGAGCTTCAATTTTGTCTTGGTCTTTCTGTATTCTTTATTTTATTTTACGCGCTTTTTGGAGTTTGGTTCGCTGAGCTAGCAGAAAAAGCAGCAACAGTATTGTTTTAATGAATATGGTTTATACTTTATCAGATTTTGCACAAAAACAGGGATACACTATTGAAGCGTACGATAGTGTTGATTCAACAAATCTCATTGCGCAACGAAAAGCGCTAACTGGTCATCAAGGTAATCTTTGGATTGTTGCACAAGAACAATCACAGGGAAGAGCAAGAAGAGGGAGGACTTGGTCTAGTCCAAAAGGGAACCTTTATTCTAGTCTTTTATTAATTGATGATATTGTTCATCAAACTGCAGCTCAACTTGGTTTTGTTGCTGGAGTAAGTGTGGCAGAGGCAATAAAACAATTGATAAAAGAGGAAAAGCAGACAAACAATATTGTGAGCTTAAAATGGCCAAACGATATTTTGCTCAGAGGAGAAAAAAGCTCTGGAGTTTTGCTTGAGATTTTTAAATTGTCATCACAACAATATGCCTTGGTTATTGGTATTGGAATAAATGTGAAATATAATTATGAAGATGCACCCTATTCCACTTCAAGCTTAAAGAATATCGGTTTGCGTATTGATGCAGAACAATTATTTACGGTTTTGACGGAGTGTTTTTCTAAAAATTACCTTCTTTGGAAACAACCAAAAGGATGTGAAATAATCCGAAAAAAATGGCTTTTATATTCCGCTCATCTTGGGAAACATGTCAAAGTGGTGAATGATGAAAAAGTCATTGAGGGTGTTTTTGATGGTCTTGATAGTGATTTTAACTGCATCATAAAGCAAAAAAATGGTCAGACAGCCATTATAACAGCTGGAGATGTTCATTTTGGTTCGGCTGCTTCTATTAATGCAGGTCGTTATTAAAAAATTATTTTATCATCAGATACCTTAATGATTTGGGAGATGTTTATGGTTGCAGCCAATAGATGTGAATTTGTTTTTTTACCTCTGGGAGGTGTAGGTGAAATAGGGATGAATTTAGCTGCTTACGGATTTGGTCCCCAAAATCTTCGTGAATGGCTGCTGGTTGATATGGGGATTAGTTTTGCTGGTTCTGAATTACCAGGTGTCGATCTTGTTTTGCCTGATATTCGTTTTCTAGAAAGTGAAAAACATAATATACGGGGTCTTGTTTTAACACATGCACATGAAGATCATTATGGGGCCGTTCTTGATTTATGTCCAAAGTTACAAGTGCCGATTTACTGTACGCCTTTTACGGCAGGATTATTGGAAACTAAAAAACAATTAGATTTTGAATCTCAAAAAATTTTACTCAATATTTTTCAAGCTGGTGATTGTTTTCAGGTAGGTTCCTTTGCTGTAGAGGCTATAGCCGTTAACCATTCAATACCAGAATCTGTATCTTTAGCAATTACAACCTCTTTGGGGACTGTGATTCATACTGGTGATTGGAAAATTGATTATACCCCTTCACTCGGGGCTGTAACCGATGAAAAAAGATTTCGTGCTTTAGGCAAAAAAGGTGTTTTAGCATTACTTTGTGATTCCACAAATGCATGTCGGGATGGTATATCTCCTTCAGAACAGCAAGTTCAAGCCAGTCTTTCAGAGATTATTTCTAAAGCTGAAGGGCGTGTTGCGATAGCGACTTTTTCTTCTAATATTGGTCGGATACGTTCTATTGCTCTTGCAGCTGAAGCTGCTGGACGTAAGGTGCTTGTCATTGGGCGTTCCCTTAAGCGAAGTATTATGGTTGCACAAGAGCTTGGTTATATGAATGGTTTAGCACCATTTGTAACGGAAGATGATTATGGCTACATCTCGCGAAAAGATCTTGTTTTAATTGTCACAGGGAGCCAAGGTGAGCCATGTGCTGCTTTAGCTAAACTGTCACGTGATGGAATGAAAAGTATTGCACTTTCCGCTGGTGATACCGTTATTTATTCATCACGAAGTATTCCAGGAAACGAAAAAGCGATTATTGAGGTACAAAATCGTTTCATTGATTTGGGTATTAAAATTATTACGAATGAAGATGCACTTGTTCATGTTTCAGGTCATCCCCGTCGTTCAGAACTTTTACAGATGTATGATTGGATAAAGCCACAAATACTTGTCCCTGTACATGGGGAAGCAATGCATCTTAAGGCTCAGGCAACTTTAGCACGTCAAGCGGGTATTAAAACTGTTATGGATATCAGAAATGGCCATATGTTACGTCTTGCACCAGAGCCTGTAGAAGTTATTGATCAAGTTCCTGTTGGCCGCATCTATAAGGATGGTTGCCTAATTGGAGATGAAGATGAATTAGGGATTCGTGAACGCCGCAAACTAAGTTATGCTGGTCATGTTACTATTTCTCTCCATATAAATAGTAAGCATGAATTATTAGGGGATATAGGTCTAACAACATTCGGGTTACCTGAAAGTAATGGAAAGGGGGAAAGTTTAAAAGATATTCTTTTAGATATCGTAGAAAATACAGTTTATAATATCCCACGCATGAAACAGAAAAATAATGAACTTATTCGAGAGGCAACACGACGTGCAGTAAGAGCGGCTGTTCATGAAATTTGGCAAAAAAAACCTATCTGTACAGTTTTTTTACATCGGTCAAAATAAAAAAACTTTCCTATTACGTTATTTAAAAAGAGAAGAGCATTTTTATTTTATTGCTAAATAAGAAAAATAGAGAATAAAGCACAATAAATTTTTAAATGATAAGATCGTTATATTTGCAAGTATTCAGAATGCGGCTATAGATGAATAGAGGGTGTGATAAATTGTTCCGATATGATAGGTCTGATTAGGAGTTAATTATTTCAATGCGTCTTTCTCAATATTTCCTTCCACTTTTAAAAGAGAATCCTAAAGAAGCAGAAATTGTTTCTCATCGCTTCATGTTGCGCGCTGGAATGATTCGACAACAAACATCAGGGATTTATTCTTGGCTTCCTTTGGGAAAAAAAGTGCTTGATAAAGTTTGTAAAATTATTCGTGAAGAGCAAGAACGTGCGGGTGCAATAGAAATATTGATGCCTACAATTCAGTCTGCTGATCTTTGGCGTGAAAGCGGTCGTTATGATGATTATGGTTTGGAAATGCTCCGCATTAAAGATCGTCAAAAGCGTGATTTACTTTATGGTCCAACCAATGAAGAGATGGTAACAGATATTTTTCGCTCTTATGTTCGTTCTTATAAAGATCTTCCGCTTAATTTATATCATATTCAATGGAAATTTCGTGATGAAATTCGTCCACGTTTTGGTGTGATGCGAGCACGAGAATTTTTAATGAAAGATGCTTATTCTTTTGATCTTGATTATGAAGGCTCTGAAACATCTTATAATCGTATGTTTGTTGCTTATTTACGCACTTTTTCTCGCATTGGCTTAAAAGCAATTCCTATGCGTGCAGATACAGGTCCAATAGGGGGGGAACTCAGTCATGAATTTATCATTTTGGCTGAAACAGGAGAGAGTGCTATCTTCTGTGATAAACAATTTCTTGAACTTACCGTTCCAGATAGTTCAATCGATTTTAGTGATAAAGCTGTTTTAGATGATATTGTTAAGCAATGGACATCTTTTTATGCAGCAACGGAAGAAATGCATAACGAAGAGGAGTGGGCTAAAGTTTCTGATCATAATCGTCTTTCAGCGCGTGGTATTGAAGTAGGGCATATTTTCCACTTTGGTACTAAATATTCCGCTCCAATGGGAGCAAAAGTTATGGGACAAGATGGAAAAGAGCATGTGGTCTCTATGGGATCTTATGGTATTGGGCCTTCGCGTCTTGTTGCGGCCGCTATTGAGGCTTCTCATGATGAAAATGGTATTATTTGGCCAAAGTCGATGGCACCGTTTGATTTTGGGATTATCAATATGAAGCCCGATGATGAAAAATGCACACAGGCATGTGAGTTTCTCTATCAGGGATTAAAGAAGGTTGGTTTTGATCCGTTATTAGATGATAGAAATGAACGCCCTGGATCAAAATTTGCAACAATGGATTTGATTGGTTTGCCAACGCAAATCATTGTTGGTCCTAACAGCATTGCACAAAATGAAGTTGAAATTAAAGATCGAAAAACAGGAATAAAAAAATCTCTAAAGGTTGAAGATGTGCTCAGCCAACTTTCTATAATTTAATAGGAAATATTATGAAGAGGCTGAAAAACAAATGCTTTTTATCTTATGAGTGGATGATCGCTTTTCGTTATATGATTCCCAATAAAAAACATGTCGTTGCATCTGTTATTTCAATTATTTCTCTTATTGGGATTATGTTGGGCGTATTTGCTCTGGTTGTTGTTATGGCGGTGATGAATGGCTTTCGTACAGAACTTCTCAATCGTATTCTTGGTATGAATGGGCATCTTATTATTCAAACAGTTGATTCTGGTTTTTCTGATTATAAGACTCTTATTTCTTCTTTAGAAACTACAAATGGTGTGAAGTTTGCTTTACCTGTTATTGAAGGTCAAGCGCTTGTTCAAGGTGAAGTTCAAGGTGGCTCTGGCGCGTTAGTTCGTGGTATGCGCAAACAAGATCTAGAAAAGCTTAAAACAGTCTCTCAAAACATTAAATTAGGATCGATTTCTCGGTTTGATCAAGAAGAAGGTGTTGCAATTGGAAGTGGCTTAGCAGAAAAATTAGGACTGACAGTTGGAAGAGATATTCGTATTATTACTCCAGATGGTGATGAGACTCCTTTTGGCGTTACCCCACGTGTGAAAGCTTATAAAGTCGTTGCTATTTTTGAAGTTGGTATGTCTGAATATGATTCAATATTTATCTTTATGCCTCTCCATGAAGCACAAATGTTTTTTAATTTGGGAGATAAGGTTCAGTCTTTAGAATTATTTCTAAATGATCCTGATGCTGTTGATCAAATAAAACCTGTTGTAGAAAAAGCAGTTGATCAACAGGTCTATTTAATTGATTGGCGTACACGCAATCAGGCTTTTTTTTCAGCCTTACAGATTGAACGAAATGTTATGTTTTTCATTCTTTCTCTGATCGTTCTTGTTGCTGCTTTAAATATTATTTCAGGGCTGATTATGCTTGTAAAAGATAAAAGTCATGATATTGCAATTTTACGCACGATGGGGGCTCAACAGAGTGCAATTTTGCGTATATTTATCATTACAGGAATGATGATTGGTTTTATTGGAACTATATTGGGGTTAGTTTTAGGTGTTATCGCGACCACGAATATTAATCATATCCAAGATTTTATATCTTGGTTATTTAATGTCGACGTTTTTAATCCTCAACTTTATTTTTTAACAAAATTGCCTGCACAAATTGAGTGGAAACAGACCGTCTTGGTTGCTATGATGGCTTTATTCTTGTCGTTTCTTGCTGCTCTCATTCCGGCATGGCGTGCTGCTAAGCTAGATCCCGTACAAGCTTTGAGGTATGAATAATGACAGCTATTTTAGAGCTTGTAGAGATTGAAAGACACTTTTTCGAGAGTCATAAGCCTCTCATTGTTTTAGATAAAGCCAATTTTATTCTTAATCGTGGAGAGCTTGTCGCACTTGTTGCACCATCTGGTGCTGGAAAATCAACACTTCTTCATATTGCTGGATTATTAGAAAAACCAACAGCTGGTGATGTGATGTTACGGGGTGTTTCTTGTGCAAAGCGCTCTGATAGTGAGCGAACAGCTATAAGACGAAATGATATTGGTTTTGTTTATCAATTTCATCATTTACTTCCAGAGTTTACGGCGTTAGAAAATGTCATGATACCGCAAATGATAGCAGGATTAAAAAAATCCATAGCAGAAGATCGTGCGCGCAAATTATTAACGTATCTGCGTATTTCTCATCGTGCGAACCATCGTCCCTCAGAGTTATCGGGAGGAGAACAACAACGTGTTGCTATTGCACGTGCAGTAGCAAATGGCCCTTCGGTTCTTTTGGCTGATGAACCTACAGGAAATCTTGATCCAGTAACTTCAGCTTATGTCTTTCAAGCTTTATCTATCCTTGTTCGTCAGTCTGGTCTTTCTGCTCTTATTGCAACACATAATTACGCTTTGGCTAAGCAAATGCATCGTCGAATTACACTTAAAGAACAAAAGATTATAGAACTTCCTTAAAGCAAGGTACAAATTTTTACGACTAATTGAATAGTTTATATTATTTTATTCAAGGAGATTGTTTATGACAGTTTTTGTCGTTGACAAAAATCAATTAGATGCTCGTCGTCGTCGATTGATTTTTCGTGCATGGCATCGCGGTATTCGTGAAATGGATCTCATTTTTGGACATTATGTCGATGCTCATATCACTGAGATGAATGATAGAACGCTCTCTGAGCTTGAGTATATTATGTCTTTTGATGATCGTGATTTACTCACATGGATTACTGGAGAAATTTTGCCCCCCTCTGAAGTTGATAGTCCACTTTTCCGTGATATTGCCAATTATCGTACTTGCTTAAGTTATTAATCCCGATGCCTATATTTAAAAAAATTGTTATTCCCAAAAATAATTCTGTTCGTATGATTTTAGATGGCGTTACTGATGGATTTGAAGCCTTTGCGCTTGCTAAATTAAGTTCAGAAATTGCACAAGGTAAACCGCTCATCTATGTTGTCCGTGACGGAACAAAAATTGCGCATTTACAACAAGTTTTAAATTTTATTGAACCCAATTTACCCGTACTTCAATTTCCTGCATGGGATTGTTTGCCTTATGATCGCGTATCACCAGGAATTGCTGTTATGGCACGTCGACTATCAACATTGGCACACATAGCAAATTTACGGAAAGATCCACATCCTGCAATTATATTAACTACAGCAAATGCAATTATGCAAAAGTTGCCTCCTCGTGAAATGATAGAAGCTCAGCTTATTCACGCACGTGTTGGCCAGCGCAATAACATGGGAAATCTTATTCAATTTCTAGAAACCAATGGTTTTGAACGTGTTACGGTTGTCCGTGATGTTGGTGAGTTTGCTGTAAGAGGAGGAATACTTGATATCTTTTCTCCGATGGATGTTGAACCTTTACGTCTTGATTTTTTTGGAGATACCCTAGAAAGTATCCGCGTATTTGATCCAGAAAGTCAAAGGACAACAGGCCAAAAAACTGAACTTTTATTACAGGCAATGAGTGAGGTTGTTCTTACACCAGAACGCATCAGCCGTTTTAAAAGCAATTATACCCGTACATTTGGTGTATCACAAAAAAATAACATGCTTTATGAAGCAATTTCTCAAGGTCGGCGTTTTGTTGGTATGGAACATTGGCTTCCATTTTTTTATGAAAACCTTGATAGCTTTTTTGACCATTGTGGCAACTTACCGATAGTTTTTGAGCATCTCATAGAAGAAGTCTTCATTGAGCGCTATCATCTTATTGAAGACTATTATAATGCGCGCAAAGAGCGCGAAAATGATAAAGAAAATTCTACTTCTTATCATCCAATAGACCCTAGTCTTCTCTATTTAACGCCAGAGCGTGTTTTAGAATGTGTGCAACAATCTTCACAGCGTATTGATTTTTCGCCTTTTAATATTCCACAAAGTTTGGAACAAACTGTTATTCACGCACATGTTAAACAGGGATATGATTTTGTAAAAGAGCGTAATGCGCAGGAAAAAAACGTTTTTTCAAGTGTTATTGATCACATCGCATCTTTACGCGCTGCGGGCAAAAAAGTACTTTTAGCGTGTTGGAGTGAAGGATCTCTGAATCGTTTAGTACAAGTTCTCGACGAGCATGGATTGAAAAAAATAGATGTTGCAAAATCTTTGCAAACTGTCAAAGCAACACCTCGAGATCGCATATTAGCAGCTGTTATCATGATAGAACATGGTTTTGTGGCTGAAGATTTGGCTATTATAGCAGAGCAAGATATCCTTGGCGATCGTTTTATAAGATCGCCAAAGCGGCGTAAGAATAATACAAATTTTATTTCTGAAGTTTCTGCTTTAAATTCTGGTGATATTGTTGTGCATATCGACCACGGTATTGGCCAATTTGTTGGTCTTAAAACCATCACAACCACTGGAATTTTACGAGATTGCCTTGAAATTAAATATGCTGGAGGTGATCTCCTCTTTTTACCTGTTGAAAATATTGAGCTTCTCTCACGTTATGGCTCAGAAGGAACAGAGGTAACTTTAGATAAATTAGGAGGTGTTGCTTGGCAAGCACGTAAAGCTCGGCTTAAAAAACATTTATTGGAAATGGCAGGGCAATTAATCCGTATAGCTGCAGAGCGTATGACTCGTGCTGCGCCTGCTTTACTTCCACCAGTTGGACCATTTGATGAGTTTGTTGCTTGCTTTCCCTATGAAGAAACGGAAGATCAAATGAATGCAATTGATGCTATTTTGGATGATCTAGCCTCAGGCAAGCCGATGGATCGCTTGATATGCGGTGATGT
This sequence comes from Bartonella sp. OC16QHHD, assembly GCF_042194035.1. NCBI lineage: Bacteria > Pseudomonadati > Pseudomonadota > Alphaproteobacteria > Hyphomicrobiales > Bartonellaceae > Bartonella > Bartonella sp. OC16QHHD. Next base: position 26,059 of record NZ_JBHIMJ010000080.1, read on the forward strand.
TGGTTTTGGAAAAACTGAAGTAGCCATTCGAAGTGCTTTTGTTGCAGCATTAAATGGATATCAGGTTGCGGTTGTTGTACCAACAACTTTGCTTTCACGTCAACATTACAAAACATTTATTGCGCGTTTTCAAGGATTACCAGTTAAAATTGGACATGCTTCGAGGCTTGTAAAAGCGAAAGAACTTGCACGAGTAAAAAAAGGTGTTTCAGATGGTACAATCGATATTGTCATTGGAACCCATGCATTATTAAGTGGTGCAGTTAATTTTTTACGGTTAGGCCTTCTTATCATTGATGAGGAACAGCATTTTGGTGTCAAACACAAAGAGCGTTTAAAAGAGCTTAAAAGTGATATTCATGTTCTCACACTTTCAGCAACTCCCATACCACGCACTTTAGGGTTAGCCTTATCGGGTGTACGTGAACTTTCATTGATAACAACACCCCCCATTGATAGAATGGCGGTTCGTACTTTTATTTCACCCTTTGATGCACTTGTTATACGAGAGACTCTGCTTCGAGAATATTATCGTGGTGGACAAAGTTTCTATGTTTGTCCTCGTATTTCTGATCTGGCTTTTGTAGAAGAATATCTCAAAACACATGTGCCAGAACTGAAATTCGTTGTGGCTCATGGACAAATGCCGGCTGGACAACTTGATGATATCATGAATGCATTTTATGATGGGCAATATGATGTGCTGCTCTCAACAACCATTATTGAATCGGGGCTTGATATTCCAACAGCCAATACCCTAATTGTGCATCGTGCTGAGATGTTTGGCCTTTCTGCTCTTTATCAGTTACGTGGTAGGGTAGGACGTTCAAAACAACGTGCGTATGCTCTCTTTACATTTCCTGCTGGTAAAGTTTTAACAGCTGCTGCCGATCGCCGTCTTAAGGTTTTACAATCTCTTGACACCTTAGGGGCCGGTTTTCAATTGGCAAGCCATGACATGGATATCCGCGGTTCAGGCAATTTTTTAGGTGAAGAGCAATCGGGGCATATCAAAGAAGTTGGATTTGAACTCTATCAAAAAATGCTTGAAGAAGCTGTTGCTGAATTAAAAGATGGAGAGCTAAATGAAGATAAGCAATGGTCCCCTCAAATTTCACTTGGTACAACAGTGATGATACCAGAAAGTTTCGTGCCTGACTTATCATTACGTATGGGACTTTATCATCGTTTAACAGAACTTGATGATTTAGAACAAATTGATGAATTTGCAGCGGAGTTAATTGATCGCTTTGGTCCTTTACCCCTTGAGGTTCAACACCTTCTTAAAGTCTTTTATATCAAAATATTGTGTCGAAAAGCGCATGTAGAGAAATTAGATACAGGACCAAAGGGGATTGTTATACAGTTTCGTAATAACTATTTCGCAAATAGCATTGCTCTTGTTCAGTGGGTGGGGAAACAAGGTTCAATGGCAAAAATTCGACCAGATCAAAGTATTGCTCTTATTCGTGATTGGTCCACAGCGGATGAAAGGCTTGTTGGAGCAGCGAATATTATGACACAGCTTGTCGAAATGGCAGAACAACATTCTGTTTAAAAAATTTCTTTATTGTTTCAGAACTGTTACTCATTTTTATAAACATTCTATAAAAACAAACAGTTATTGATTTTGTATAAGAATAAAATTTAAGTTTATAATAAAGAAGCATTTATATATTTATTTGGTTTTTTTATATACGTATTGATATTAATGAAGAAAATAGATTAGACGGTTTAACTGCAATAAATAGTACTTTCATATAATAAGCTAATAAGCTCCTGTAAATTTTTTAGAAAGAAAAAATTTAGGTAAAGATAACATGCTTTCTTCATTACAAAAGTTGCTAACGATAGTTTTTTTATTACTCACTTTAATACATGGCGAAAAACACGCTTATGCTGAGTTATCTTCTGATGAACAATACCAACATTTAAAAAACAAAAGAAAGAATATTAAAGAGAGCATACAATTTATTGAAGAAAGTATGTCTCATTTAGATATTTGGAAAAAAATATTTCTAAAGCAGAATACTATAAGCGTTTGCAGAAACAGAATAAGTTATACAAAAAACTGAAAACTCTGAAGGATGAATATTATAATCTTGGTTCGAAATTACAGGATCTAGCTGAAAAAAAACAAAAAATTATCTCTAGAATACATATAGCGAGAGAGTACGAAGTAGGGGAGTATGAAGAAAAGTTGATTAAAACAAAAGACTATTTAAAAAAACTCAAATGTTTAATGAATGGGGAATGAATGAGAAAAGTGGAGGTGATGATGAGATAATGAAAAATTATCTCATGTTTATTATTGCTTGCAACACGTTAGCGGATATATTGCAGAGTGATATAGGTGCTATTTTGCGCAAAGGTTTTGATTGGAAAGATAAAGATTTTAGTTGGGCTAAAGGCGCAAATAATTCAATAAGTCCTAGTTTAGTCAGGGATATTAAAGAATTACTAACAGATGGCTCTTATAGTTATGAAAAACAAATATTTGACGATATAAAAAATAGTCTTACAGGAGATAATTGGTTTGTTAAAAATGCACCTGAGCTTTGTAGAACCATTAAAGAAGTACATAATATAATGCTGCCAAACAAGAAAAAGAATATTATAGATCGTATGCGTTCTCATGTTGAAGAATTATTCAATTAAAAAATTAATTATACAAATACAGAGAAATTAAGATAATATACTAAATAATAGTTTAAATATGTTAGTAAAATATATTTTAATTTTTTGTTTTTATCATTATTTATAATAAAGTAATTTATACACATAAGATATTATCTATTATTCTTATCATATAAGCTTTAATATATATATTAAATAATAAACTCATATATCTTTTTTATGTTTTCTTTTTATGCATGATTTTTTGTGCTTGTAGTTTTTTATTTTTATCTGTTTAATTATTTTAATGACGATACATTTCATATCTTAAATCTTGTTTTATTAATACGATAAGAGAGATGTTTTATAGCTCTAAGTTGTGTTATATAGGAAAATAAAATGATATTTTGAATTCATTTTTTCTTAAAACTTAAATCATTAACGATTTATATCTTTGATGTTGTAAAAGATGAAAAGAATTTATCATTTTAGTAAATTATTTTATTTGAGAAATAACTTAAAATAAATTGATAAAAGCTATATTTTTTATTCATGTTATAAAGCTGAGAGATGATATTTGTACAGAAGTGCAATAATAGATGTATAATATATGAGCATAAATTTATTATGGCTTTAGGCACGTGAGATGATTCATAGGGGGAATCCCTTTGTTCAGTAGTTTTATCTATAAAACTAACTCTGCTTGTGATGTACAAGTGGAATAAATTTTATTGATTCAATATAAGAGAGGTTTGCGCTATTAGGATCTTTCATACAATATAGAAATAGAAAAAAGATAAATTATTATTATAAATTAATATGTTATTATATTTTAAGAAAGTTTATTATAAATAAAATATTTTCAGCAGTTATAGATTTTCTCTCTAAGAAAATGTGTTGTTTAATTAAGAAAAAAGCGCTTCTTTAGTAGCGTATTTTTAAACTAAACTGTTTAGTTAAACGCTATAGAATATAAAATTTTTATTACAAAAGCGTATCACCATTGTTTTGTAAACAAGGGCAGAAATTTTAGACAATCAGTGGTTTTAATTCATCAAATGTTTCAATAATACCGTAGATGATTTTGTTTTTGTGTATCACACGAGGCACATAAGGAAAACTGTAAAACTTATCTGATATTTTGGAGCTTAATGCATTGCAACACCTGTTGCTAATGTTCTATAAGCTTAACATGAAGAGTAATAAATGTAAAAATTTTAATTAGTAAGTTTTTTAGAGTAGTATCAGAGTTTATTTTAATTAGCATTGCAATATTGATTCGTTTGTGTAATCTTAGTTTAAATGCACAGAGGTGTTTTATGGATAGATTGCATCAAATACCAATGTGATGAAGAGGGGAAATGATATGAGTGTATAAAAATTAGAATGGCTCGTCGTATTTTTTCTCTAAATTTGACTTTTTTTTTTTATATTGAAGTAAAAATAGTAAAATTAATTGTTATTTCATTATAATTTAATAAATTAAGTTGGAATTATATTTAATATTTTTTTGAAGTTACTTAAGAGCGCGTTGAAAGGATTAACTTAATCATGTCGCATAAAAATGTTTATTCTGCTGTTTCAGTATTAGTTGGAGCCGCTGCCCTTTTTCTTATAGCTGGTATTTCTGCAAATGCGCAAACTTTATCACAAGGTTGGTACAAAGTTTGCAGTAAGCAGCATGATGTTGATATTTGTAATACAATGAATACTGTATTATCGAATACGGGACAACCTTTAACGGCTTTTAATCTTGTTGAAATAAAAGGGAAGCAAAATGAGAAACGTATAGGTATTCAAGTACCTACAGGTCGTTTTTTGCCAGAAGGTGTTCACATTAAAATTGGTGACGAGTTCTCTAAAAAAATTCCTTATATTATTTGTAATGGACCAAGTTGTATTGCTAATGATGTCTTAGATGATAAGCTTATAGCAGCTATGAAAAGTGGTACAAAAATGGTTGTAACCACAGTTAATTTCCGTGGTTCAGCTAATCCTATTGAGTTTTCTCTTAATGGGTTTACAGCAGCCTATACCGGTCCTGGTATGGAGGAAAAAGATTTTCAACAAGAACAAATAAAGCTGCAGCAAGCCATTCAATCAAAGCAAAAAGAAATTGAAGAGCGTATGCGGGATGAGCAAGAAAAAGCAAAACAAAAGTAATAAACCCACACCATAGAAGTTGGTCAAAACGTCTTCTATAATTGTTTATTTGAACCGCCACAATTTTCTGTGGCGGTTTTTTTAATCCTTAATTTTTCGAAAGAATTCTGCGTTTCCACCAACCAATACGTTCAGTTTTGGAAGAATCATTAGGCGTTGATGAAATAACAACGGGTTGATTAATTGTTTCTTCAATTTGGGAAGGAGAGGTTTCGATAACTTTCTCCATCTCGATTACAGTTTCTTGCTCTAATATTTTTTGTATTTGCGTTGTCTCTTTAGAAGATGATTTTTTACGTGTTCCACGTGTTGATTTTTTACTCTTTTCAAGAGCTTTATCTTCTACCTCATGAATAGCTTTGTCTGCTTTTTTTGTTTTAGTTTTACGCACCGAACTGGTTGTAGGTTTTTCTTCAAGAGATTTTTGTTCTGCAATATTTTGATCATTCTCTAAAGAAAGTTGATTTTCTACTACTTTTGAAGAACGTGTTTTACGTTTTTTAGGTTTAATACTTGTATCATTTTTTTCAGATTCACTCTGTTGTTGTATATCTAGAGCTTGTGTATTATTCTTTGTTTCTTCAAGTTCAAAAGATTTAGCAGGTGAAACACGACGTTTGCGATGCGCTGCTTTAATTTCTGCTAAAGCTTGCTTAGCAAAATCTCCCACCGGTTCTGCATAAGGAACGCGAATCTGATGAAAACTATTATCTTGATTGCGTCGACCACCACGACGTCCTCGACGACGTCCTCGACGATAAGAATCATCATTCAAGGTATCTTCTTTTTTATGAACGTTGGAGAGAGAATGATCAGTAATTTCACCGTGACGATTTTTGCGCCGACGCTTTTGGTTTGTTTCAATGGGAGAAGGATTTTCAATAGATTCACTTTTTATGAAAACAGAATCTTCAATTTCTTGCTTATTGTCATCTTCCAATGAAGATTGAAAAATTCTCTCTGCTATTGAGCCTTTAGAAATAACAAGATGTTGTGTTCCAATACTATCATCTGCTTCAATACTAATATTAAGTTTAAAGCGAGCTTCTAAATTAACAAGAATATTGCGTTTATGATTTAATACATAAAGCGCTGTTGCTACGGGGGTGCGCACGATAATATTATGTTGCGAATTATGAAGAAGATATTCTTCAATTGAGCGCATGACATGTAACGCAATTGATGATTCAGAACGTATATTTCCTGTTCCTGCGCAATGTGGGCAGGGCTGTGTCGTACTTTCTAAAACCGATATGCGAATACGTTGACGACTCATTTCTAAAAGGCCGAAGTGTGAAATATGACCTACTTGAATACGAGCACGATCATTTTTTAAACAATCTTTTAATTTTTTTTCGACCAGCTTCACATTGCGTTCTTCAAGCATATCAATAAAATCAATCACAATTAAACCAGCAAGGTCACGCAAGCGTAATTGACGCGCTACTTCTTCAGCAGCTTCAAGGTTAGTTTGTAAGGCTGTCTTTTCGACAGAGAATTCTTTCGTAGAGCGGCCAGAATTTACGTCAATAGCAACAAGTGCTTCTGTTTGATTAATAACAAGATAACCACCAGATTTTAAAGAAACCTGTGGTTGCAACATTTTATCAAGTTGAATTTCAATATTATTTCTTGCGAAAATGGGCGTAGGATCACGGTAAGGTTGCACAACTTTTGCATGACTTGGCATGAGCATACGCATAAAGTCTTTCGCTTCACGATATCCTTGGTCTCCAGAGACAAGAATTTCACTAATGTTCTTATTGTAAAGATCTCGTATAGAACGCTTGATGAGATTGCTTTCTTCATGGACAAGGCATGGCGCCGTTGACTCGAGTGTCAAAGTGCGAATAGTATCCCATAACCGCATAAGATATTCATAATCACGTTTAATTTCAGCTTTTGTTCTATTGGCACCAGCGGTTCGTAAGATAACGCCCATACCTTTTGGAACGGCTAATTCTTTTACGATTTCTTTAAGACGCTTACGGTCTTGTACGTTCGTAATTTTTCGTGAAATACCACCACCACGTGCTGTGTTGGGCATTAGAACAGAGTAACGACCAGCTAGAGATAGATATGTTGTAAGGGCAGCACCTTTATTACCACGCTCTTCTTTGATAACTTGTACCAACAAAATTTGACGTCGTTTAATGACTTCTTGAATTTTATACTGGCGCCCTTGTTTTCTTTGATAAATCGGGAGCTCTTCACGGATGTCCTCAGCACCGACCATTTCAATCTCATCATAAGAGATATTGGCATTTAATGCTTCTTCTGTATTATCAATTATTATCGCTTCAGATGTGATATCATTTTCAATATCGGCTGCTATAACATTGTTTTTTTCACTTTTTTTTGTTCTTCTGGAGCGTTTTTTATTTTTAGTTGCTTCTTCCGTAAAGGTATCTACAGAATTTTCTCCTACAGCTTCTTTTTCTTCTTCTTCAAGAAGAGCAAGGCGATCAGCAATAGGAATTTGATAATAATCAGGATGAATTTCAGAAAATGTTAAAAAACCATGTCGGTTTCCACCATATTCAACAAAAGCCGCTTGGAGAGACGGTTCTACACGCGTAATACGTGCGAGATAAATATTCCCCTTGAGCTGTTTTCTATGTTCTGATTCAAAATCAAGTTCTTCAATTTTGTTGCCGTGAACAACAACAACACGTGTTTCCTCCGGATGGGAGGCATCTATAAGCATTTTGTTTGACATAAGTTAATATCCTGAAGGCGACATGCACAATTTTATTCAAACGAATGCTATAACTATTCGTAAATATAAAAGGCTGTCTGCCATAAAAGGGAGGTACCAGAAAAACAGGACGGAACACCACGTGCAAAGGCATGACTGCATTTACACCATTTCTCATCATTATTTCCATCTGTTTTTTATGACTCATATTTCTTAAAAGTCTCCGGTAAAATAATCTTTAAAACAGTTCGGATATCCGAACCAACGAATCTTAAGTAATGCAATCCTAATGTTACAACATAGAAATTTTTCATCCATAAAAAAGTCTCAACGCATAATAGACAAAAAACTTCTAAAGACAACTTAATATGAGTTACAGATAATTTAGATGACTATTATCAGCTAGGAAGCATAAATATTCTTTTATGTTGATATCATGCGTTTGGCAAGTAACAATGTAAATCATGTATAATTATAATATCTTTATGACCTTAATTTCGTTTTGAGGTGTTTATTTAGCTTTTATTGAAAAATAGATAATAAATTGGTGTATCGTTTTATGTAACCAAGATAAATTATTACAAAGGTAATGTAGAGTATTTTGCTTATGATAAGAGTTTTTTTTACCAAAAAGCTGAAAACAGCTTATGGGCATGTTATTGTGTTCGTCACATACTTTTTATTATCTTTTTTGCTACTCCAAACCAGTCTTCAAGCCGGAGATCCTCTGAGACTTATTAATTTTCGAACCATTGGTGATAGTGTTCATACGCGTATTATTGCGGTTTTTAATTCAAAACCAAATGTTCGTTTACAGATTTTGGACAGGCCAGCACGTTTGGTTATCAATTTACCTACAATTGACTTTTCGATGCAAAATACGCCTTTAAAGAAAAGGAATACATTATCCGTTATGCTTTCAGATGTGCGTTACGCTTTCTCTGACATACAGACTTCACGCATTGTTTTGACAAGTAAAACGGCTTTTGTAGTTGAAAAAAATGTCGTAAAAAAATTAAATAATGGTTTATGGCAGTTGCTGATTGATATTCGTAAAAGTACACAAGAAAAATTTGATGAGATATTAAAAAAACAGCAAAGGATCAATTTTGATACAAAAACACAGTTAATGCCAGCATATAATTTCCGTGTTGTTCTTGATCCTGGTCATGGTGGTATTGATGGTGGTGCGCGGGGGGTTACTGGAATTTTAGAAAAAGATGTGACTTTAGACTTTGCGCGTGCATTGCGAGACGAATTACAAAAGGATTCTCATATTACCGTTGCTTTAACACGAGATTCCAATATTTTTTTAAGACTAAGTGAAAGAGTTAAAAAAGCGCAAGAGTTTGATGCTGATCTTTTTATATCTATTCACGCGGATACGATTGATCTACATTCTCTTCGCGGTGCCACAGTGTATACCATATCAGACAAAGCCTCTGATGCCATTGCAAAATCTTTAGCTGAAAATGAAAATAAAGTTGATTTGCTTGATGGTTTGCCTGCAGATGAAACGCTCGAAGTTACAGATATTTTGATGGATCTTACACGACGTGAGACACATACATTTTCGGTTAATTTTGCAAATAGTGTTATTTCAAGTTTATCAAAGAATCATATTAACTTGATTAATAACCCACATCGTTATGCTAATTTTCAAGTTTTAAGAGCTTCAGATATACCCTCAGTCTTGATAGAGATAGGTTATTTATCCAATAAAGAGGATGAAAAGTTATTAAATGATCCTCATTGGAGAAAACAAATGGCAGCCTCTATTGCTCATTCTATTCGTCAATTTGCTGATTATAGGCAGAAAATGATACAGCCTCTTTAAATTTGTGAGAAAATAGAGTATCTATATGGGCTTCTAGTGTACCCTAGTATAAATAAAAGATAGAAAACGATTTCTCTTGATCTCAATCTTGTGGTGATATCCACTTGGTGTGTTTGAAGTAACGTATTTTTTTCTTTAATTAATTCTTAAGAAAGCGATAGCCGTTTTTATGATGATTTTTTTAAGATATCTTCTTCGTTTTTTTATTGCTATTGGACTTTGTGGTGCAATAACGTGGGGTGTTATGACCAGTGGTCAAGCAAATGCACTCCCTGATTATGAAGTTCTTTCACTTTATGAGCCGCCGGTAATGACCCGCGTCCATGCTTCTGATGGCCGTCTTATGGCAGAGTTTGCAACAAAACATCGCCTCTATTTACCGATTCAATCAATACCAAAGCTTGTTATAAATGCTTTTATTTCGGCTGAAGACAAAAACTTTTATCATCATTTTGGTTTAGATCCTGAAGGACTTTCTCGAGCTTTGATCAATAATATTCGTAATATTGGTTCTGGAAGACGTCCAGAGGGTGCATCAACTATAACGCAACAAGTCGCTAAAAACTTCCTTTTAAGTTCAGAAACAACGTTAGAACGTAAATTTAAGGAAGCTATTTTAGCAATGCGTATTGAGAAAACTTATTCAAAAGATCATATTCTCGAACTTTATCTCAATGAAATTTATCTGGGGCGTGGCACTTATGGTATAGCAGCTGCTTCTTTGACCTATTTCAATAAATCCGTCAATGATCTGACGCTAGAACAATGTGCTTATTTGGCTGCTCTTCCAAAAGGACCAGCAAATTATGATCCATTTAAGAATACACAACGTGCTATTGATCGGCGTAATTGGGTTATAGACCGGATGATTGCAAATGGATATGTAACGCGTGAACAAGGTGAAAAAGCGAAAGCTAAACCTTTAGGAGCGACAATCCGTGGGAGTGATAGCTATGTTTTTGCGGCTGATTATTTTACTGAAGAAGTGCGGCGTCGTTTAATACATCGCTATGGGGCTAAAACACTTTATGAAGGTGGGCTTTCGATTCGTACAACGCTTGATCCGCATTTACAACTTATTGCGCGACGTGCTTTACACGATGGATTAATTAGATTTGATCATGCGCAAGGATGGCGTGGAGCTTATGCGCATATTGATGAGAAAGGGGATTGGGGGACAGAACTTGCAGATATCACAGGGCTAAGTGATGTTCCTGAATGGCGTTTAGCTGTTGTTCTTTCTACTAATCCCAACAAAGTAGAGATTGGTTTACAGCCACAGCGCGAAGCTTCAGGTATATTATCAAAAAAACGGGAAATTGCTGTTTTATCTGAAGCTGATTCAAAATGGGCACTCCATGTTGTAAAAGAAAATGGTTATCGAAAAACTGTTCAGAGCTTATCTCATGTTCTGCAAGTTGGGGATGTCATTTTTGTTGAAAAACTATCCAATACAAATAACACTTATCGTTTACAACAAATTCCAAAGGTTGAAGGTGCAATTGTTGCTATGGAACCTCATACAGGGCGCGTTCTTGCTATGGTGGGAGGATTTTCTTTTGCCGCATCTGAATTCAATCGTGCAACCCAAGCTTATCGCCAACCGGGATCTGCTTTTAAGCCTTTTGTTTATGCAGCAGCTCTTGATAACGGATATACACCAGCATCCGTTGTTTTAGATGGTCCCATTGAAGTTCGTCAATATAATGGTGAAGTTTGGCAACCCAAAAATTATGGAGGTACCTTTGCAGGACCTTCAACGTTGCGTTATGGTATTGAGCGTTCTCGTAATCTTATGACAATACGGCTTGCCAATGATATGGGAATGCCTCTTGTCGCTGAATATGCAGAACGCTTTGGGATCGTAGATAAATTGCAGCCTTATCTTCCCATGGCTTTAGGGGCTGGTGAAACAACAGTATTACGAATGGTTACAGCTTATTCAGTTATTGCCAATGGGGGACGCTCTATTAAGCCTTCTCTGATAGACAGAATTCAAGATCGTTATGGAAAGACAATTTATCGTCATGATGATCGTATTTGTGAAAATTGTAATACGAATTCATGGAATAATCAACGTGAACCCACATTGATTGATGAGCGAGATCAAGTTCTTGACCCTATGACAGCTTATCAAATTACATCGATGATGGAAGGGGTTGTTCAGCGTGGTACTGCAGCACGTTTACGTTATCTTAATCGACATATTGCCGCTAAGACAGGAACAACCAATGACTCTAAGGATGTCTGGTTTATGGGATTTACTCCTGACATTGTCGTTGGTATTTTTGTCGGTTATGATCAACCAGCTCCGTTAGGATATAATGGAACAGGAAGTTCATTAGCTGCACCTATTTTTGGTGAGTTTATGGCAGATGCTCTTAAAGGAAAGCCAGATGTTCCCTTTAAGATGCCAAAGGGTATGATTTTAATGCCAATTAATCGGAAAACAGGAATGCTTGCGGAAAGAGGAGATCAAGATGTCATTATAGAAGCATTTAAACCAGGGACTGGTCCTGCTGATATATATCAAGTTATTGGGAGTACAAATTCTTTTCAAGAAGGTGTTCCTGCAGTAACGACTTCTCCACAAGTCAATAAAGCCCTTGAAAGTGGGACAGGTGGGCTCTATTAATCAACAAAATCTCCTTTCGCCATGAGTCATGGTTTTTATCTCTTTTTTACAATGTCAGTTCTGTAAATAGAGTGATAGAATTGTACCATTTTCTGATAGCAGCTATTAAATTTGTATAAAATGCTAAGAGACACAACCAAAAAGAGTTTTTTAAAATACGGTGTTAAATTATGCGAGCAGAAATAGAAACATTAGTTGATGAAATCCAGAAAGCAATACAATTGCTAAGGGGGCATCTTTGACTGGGATCAATCACTAAAGCGTCTTGAATATCTTAATCAAAAAGCGGAAGATCCATCATTATGGGATGATGCACAACGAGCACAGGATATGATGCGTGAGCGTCAACGTCTCGATGATTCAATCAATGGTCTTTTATCATTTACAAAAACACTTGAAGAATGCATTGAGCTTATTGCGATGGGCGAAGAAGAAAGTGATATTGAAATTATCGCTGATGCAGAAAGATCAATACGTAATCTTAAAAATGAGATAGATAAAAGGCAAATTGACGTACTTCTTTCAGGAGAGGCAGATCCGAATGATACCTATTTAGAAGTTCATGCTGGAGCAGGGGGAACAGAAAGCCAAGATTGGGCTTCTATGCTCTTACGTATGTATATGCGATGGGCTGAACAGCATGAAATGAAGGTTGAAATTTTAGAAATTCATGATGGAGAAGAAGCAGGAATAAAGTCAGCGACTATTCTTGTAAAAGGGCATAATGCTTATGGAATGTTGAAAACAGAATCAGGCGTTCATCGCTTAGTGCGGATTTCTCCATTTGATTCGAATGCAAAGCGCCATACTTCTTTTGCGAGCATTTGGGTTTATCCAGTTATTGATGACAATATTGAAGTTGATGTTTCAGAGGCAGATGTGCGTATTGATACATATCGTGCATCTGGAGCAGGAGGACAACATGTTAACACGACAGATTCTGCTGTTCGCATCACACATATAAAAACGGGTATTGTTGTTCAATGTCAAACAGAACGTTCTCAACATAAAAATCGCGCTACGGCTTGGTCGATGTTGCGTGCACGGCTTTATGAAGAAGAGCTTAAAAAAAGAGAAGAAGAAACCAATGCTGCTGAATCTTCTAAAACAGAAATCGGATGGGGACATCAAATTAGATCTTATGTTCTTCAACCCTATCAGCTTGTCAAAGATTTGCGTACAGGAATTGAAAATACGGATCCACAATCCGTACTTAATGGTAATTTAGATGCATTTATAGAAGCAGCACTCGCACGGCGCATTTATGGACAAGACAAAAAAATTGAGGATATTCGTTAAATATATATCCTTCCTTCAAGCCATATAGATTTTTTCTTAAGCTGTTCGTTTTATTGATGCTGTGATGTTATATAGCCTTTGATACTTTAAAGGTTTAAAGGAGGATTTTCTTGTTTCTTTCTTCAATTTTTTCTCACACGCTAATTCTGCTTATGATATTGCAAGTGATAGGAAGAATCTGAAATAAGAAAATTTTGCGATATTCAGGGGACTAATATAAATGTAAAACAATTCATTATCCTTATAAATCAATATATTGTAAAAATTGAATCCATTTAAAAACTAAAATCAATTAGGGGGAATAACTTTTGCTTTTGAAGGTAAATCAAACACTCAATTTACAAGTTACCATTATGATATAAAAGTGTTGCAGTAGCTAAAACATTTTCAGCATGCCCAGATACGCTTACTTTGCGCCATTCTTCTACTATTATTCCATTTGCATCAATTAAAAAAGTGCTCCGTTCAACTCCCATATATTTGCGTCCATACATGCTTTTCTCAACCCAAACACCATAAGCTTCGAGGGTCGTTTTTTCTTCATCAGAAACCAAGATGACATCAAGTTCATATTTTATTTTAAATTTATCATGTTTTTTTACATTATCTGGAGAGATTCCAATAACAGCAACACCGATTTCATCAAATTTCATCTTTAATTTTGTGAAATCAAGTGCTTCACTTGTGCAACCACTGGTGTCATCTTTTGGATAAAAATATAAAACAACAGGCTTTCCTTTAAAGTCAGAAAGACACACTGTCTCTCCTCCATCGCGCGGCAAAGTAAAATCAGGAGCAAGAGCACCTTTCATTGGTCTTGTCATTGTTTTCATCTTTCTTTTTTGTGTAACAGGTATAAGATATCAGAGTACACAGAAGAAAAGAACTATTCAACTCTCTAGAAATATTATTGTTTTGAAGAGACCTTTATTTTCCTAACAAAACTCGCCCTATCACAACGATTGAATTGAAAGAACAAGCTCGACGTGAACAACATAAACAAAACAGCAAAAGATTATACTGGTTTCATCACAACATGTTTTTTCTTACCAAAAGAAAGTTTAATGGTTCCTTCTGCACTGACATCCCCTTCAATAATAAGATGTGTTTCATCCTCAATAATTTGATCATTTACACGGACACCTCCACCTTGAATGTGTCGGCGTGCCTCACTATTAGATCTAGCGAGTCCTGCTTGTACTAAAAGAGTGAGCAATCCAACACCTTTTTTTAATTCTGAGGCATTAATTTCAACAGTTGGAAGATTTTCTCCCAGAGTTTTTTCTTCAAACGTCTTGCGAGCCGTTTCTGCTGCTGCATCAGCAAGAACACGTCCATGCAACATTGCTGTAATTTCTGTTGCAAGAATTTTTTTTGCTTCGTTAATTTCAGTTCCTTGTAATAGAGAAAGTTTAAGAATCTCATCCATCGGCAATGGAGTATAGAGCTTTAGAAATCGTGTTACATCAGCATCTTCTGTATTGCGCCAGTATTGCCAAAATTGATAAGGTGAAAGCTTATCCGCATTCAGCCATACAGCCCCATTCAATGATTTACCCATTTTGGCACCGGAAGAGGTTGTCAGCAATGGTGATGTTAACGCATATAATTGCGGTGTTCCTAAACGATGTCCTAATTCGATTCCGTTAATAATGTTGCCCCACTGATCAGAGCCCCCCATTTGCATGCGCAACCCATAACGTTTATAAAGTTCAACAAAGTCATAAGCTTGCAGAATCATATAATTAAACTCTAAGAATGACAAAGAGTGCTCACGCTCAAGTCTGAGTCTGACAGAATCAAATGACAACATACGGTTGACAGAAAAATGCTTTCCTACATCACGCAAAAATTCTAAGTAGTTTAAATTGCATAACCATTCAGCATTATTCACAATACAAGCATCGGTTTCTCGGTCACCGAATGTCAAATAGTTAGCAAATACCTTTTTAATACCATCAATATTTGCAGCAATATCATCTTGTGTCAGAAGGCGTCGCGCTTCGTCTTTGAAGGAAGGATCACCAATCAATCCGGTCCCTCCGCCCATTAAAGCAATGGGGCGATGACCCGTTTTTTGTAACCAATAAAGCATCATAATCTGAAGAAGACTTCCAGCATGTAAACTCGATGCTGTTGGGTCAAATCCAGTATAAGCGCTTACAGTTTCTTTTGAAAAAAGATCATCTAAGCCTTTTTCATCTGAAATTTGGTGGATAAAACCACGTTCGCTCATAATGTGTAAAAAATCAGATTTAAAGGCAAACACAGATTTAATTTCCTAATTATAAGAGTGCATTATTTTATATAATAGGCGATTATATAATGAATTATTAATGCGTTATCTATCATAACTGACACACACCTCACAAGAGAAAGAGACCTATTGGTAATATAAAGATAATAATACAGGTATTATTTCCTTTTTACGCTAAAAAGAGACTTTTCAGTGATAGAAAACAGGTATGCTGTTATTCTCATTTCTATCCTGAAATAAAATTTAGAAAAATTTTAAATGCAAACTGAAAAAATTACTTTGTTATGATCAGAAACGGCTTTTGCTAATTTTTTATAAATCTATCGTATTTTCCTAAGTTAGTGAAAGTATTTCAGAAGGAGGAGCGAGAAGTTCATTGGAGATATGGTTATCCAAATAGTGGGCACATCGTTCAATAAGTTTTTCATGACATCCACTGAAAAAGTGATTAGCCTCTTCCAATATTTCTTGTGTAATGATGATACCTTTTTGTGTTTTTAATTTATCGACAAGTATTTGAACATCTTTTGGAGGGGCAACTTTATCGATACCGCCATGAATGATAAGTCCAGAAGAGGGACAAGGTGCAAGAAATGAAAAGTCATAAACATTAGGCTGAGGGGCAACTGAGATAAATCCCTCAATTTCCGGTCGGCGCATTAAAAGCTGCATACCAATCCATGCTCCAAATGAGTATCCTGCTACCCAACAATTTTTAGAGTCTGGATGTTGTGTTTGCACCCAATCGAGAGCAGCAGCAGCATCTGAAAGTTCTCCTATTCCATAATCAAAGTCACCCTGACTACGACCAATACCACGAAAGTTAAAACGTAAAGTTGTAAAGCCACGTTGTTGGAACATATAAAAGAGGTCATAGACAATTTTATGATTCATAGTTCCACCAAATTGGGGATGAGGATGCAAAATGATCGCAATGGGTGCATTTTTTTGTTGTGAAGGTTGATAACGCCCTTCGAGCCGACCCGCGGGACCGTTAAAAATAATTTCTGGCATAAAATGCTCCTTAATGCAATAAAAGGCTCTCTTTGACCCTGGTCGACTTTTACCATAGAATCTCTTAAATAATTATTAGATATTCTTTTTTTAGTGCACTTTTCAAGAAAAATGCGCTATTTTTTCAATCAATTCATAAGATTAATGATTGCGATGTAAAATGGTTATAAAACGCCGATATTTTGATCATAACGCAACAACACCGCTCAAAAAAGTGGCACGGATAGCGTTACTGGAATCTTTAGAGATATTTGGTAATCCATCATCGGTTCATAAGGAAGGGCGTGCCGCTAAAACTTTGTTGCAAAAGTCCCGTCGGCAAATCGCTGAAAATCTTAAAACAGATCCAGATCACGTGGTATTTACCTCTGGTGCGAGTGAAGCCGCAATGACTTTGTTAACACCTTTTTACAATATGGGGAAAGCAAAAGTTAAATTTTCTCATCTTTACCTTGGAGCGACTGAACATCCCTCTGTTGCAGAGGGAGGACGTTTTTCTAAAGAATTGATAAGCGTCATTGATGTTGATCAAGATGGGCTCATACAACAAGATAAATTAACATCACTCTTAACGGTTCACGATAAAACAAAAGGTTTACCTCTTGTTGCTATTCAAGCTGCAAATAGTGAAACGGGTGTTATTCAACCGTTAACAGAAATCGCCGCTATTGTTCGGGATTTAGGAGGCACTCTTATAGTTGATTTGACACAATATGTAGATAAAAATTTTGTGGATATTCATCAGTTAGGAGGAGACTTTTTTATACTGTCTGCCCATAAAATTGGCGGTCCTAAAGGAATTGGTGCTTTTGTTTCATGTGGTAATCTTCTCATGCCACACCCTCTTATTATTGGAGGAGGACAAGAAAAAGGTCTCCGTGGAGGAACAGAAGCATTGCCCCTTATTGCTGCTTTTGGGGCAGCAATGGCTGATTGCTTCACACAGGAGGAAATAAAACAGTTAATATATTTACGCAATAAATTAGAAGATGGACTACAAAAAATAAGTAAAAATGTTGAGATTTTTGGCAAAAGAGTTCAACGTTTGCCAAATACAACTTACTTTACCGTGAAAAATATAAAAGCTGAAACGATGCAAATTGCTTTTGATTTAGAAGGGTTTTCTTTATCATCCGGCTCTGCCTGTTCTTCGGGAAAAGTAAAACAAAGCAAAGTGTTGGAGGCAATGGGGTATCATGTTCCAAATGGTGCCATTCGCATTTCGCTAGGGCGTGGCACAACTTCTGAAGATATTGATGATTTTCTGTCGTTTTTTTCTCAAATTATAAGCAGGAGAAAAGGGGAAGATTTATCATCAGAAAGTTATAAAAATTAGAATTATTTTAAAAATAAAATAAGTTTGATTGAAATTTTTGCACTTTACCTATAGCCTAGGAGATAACTTGCTTACTTTAATCTTGTAAAAAACAAGACTTTAGTTACCGGTTTTTGACGCCAAAAAATGGAGAAAATTTATGCCGGCAGTACAAGAAACGATACGCCAAGTACGTGAAATAGATGTTGACCAATATAAATATGGTTTTGAAACCAATATTGAAACCGATAAAGCTCCAAAAGGCTTAAATGAGGGTATTATCAAATTTATTTCCGCTAAAAAAAATGAGCCTGAATGGATGTTAACATGGCGCTTAAAAGCTTACCGCCGTTGGCTGACAATGCAAGAGCCTCATTGGGCGCGTCTTGAATATCCTAAAATTGATTTTCAGGAGCTTTATTATTATGCTGCTCCAAAAAATCATACAGGACCAAAATCTTTGGATGAAGTGGATCCTGAGTTATTAGCAACGTACGAAAAACTTGGCATTCCCCTTAAAGAACAAGAGATTTTGGCAGGAGTGAGAAAACAGTCTGATCCCTCCACTTTTGATGATAGTATGTCTGTATCGGGGCAGGTGGCTGTTGATGCAGTCTTTGATTCTGTTTCTGTTGTAACAACATTCAAAAAAGAGCTGGCACGTGCTGGTGTGATTTTTTGTTCTATTTCAGAGGCGATTATTGAACATTCTGAGCTTATTAAAGAATATTTAGGAACAGTTGTACCTATAAGTGATAATTATTATGCGGCCTTAAATGCAGCTGTCTTTACAGATGGTTCATTTGTTTATATTCCCAAAGGGGTTCGTTGTCCTATGGAGCTTTCAACTTATTTTAGGATTAATGAACGCAACACTGGCCAATTTGAACGAACATTGATTATCGCCGCTGAAGATTCCTATGTTTCTTATCTTGAAGGGTGTACAGCACCCCAACGTGATGAAAACCAACTTCATGCTGCTGTTGTTGAGCTTATTGCCCTTGAAAATGCAGAGATTAAATATTCTACAGTACAAAACTGGTATCCTGGCGATAAAGATGGAAAGGGCGGTATTTATAATTTTGTGACGAAGCGTGGAGATTGTCGAGGTGATAGCTCTAAAATTTCATGGACACAAGTTGAGACTGGTTCTGCGATTACTTGGAAATATCCATCCTGCTTACTCCGTGGTGATAATGCGCGTGGAGAATTTTATTCTATTGCTGTTGCAAACGGTTATCAACAAATTGATTCTGGTACAAAAATGATTCATTTGGGAAAAAATACATCCAGTCGCATTATTTCCAAAGGTATTTCTGCAGGTTTTTCAAATAACACTTATCGAGGACAAGTCACAGCTCATCGAAAAGCACAAAATGCGCGTAACTTTACGCAATGTGATAGTTTGTTAATCGGAAATGATTGTGGTGCGCATACAGTTCCTTATATTGAAGCAAAAAATGCAACAGCTCAGTTTGAACATGAAGCCACAACATCAAAAATTTCTGATGACCAACTTTTTTATGTTATGCAAAGAGGAATTCCCGAAGAAGAAGCTATCGCATTAATTGTAAATGGTTTTGTAAAAGAGGTCATTCAAAAACTTCCCATGGAATTTGCTGTCGAAGCACAAAAGCTTATTAGTATTAGCCTTGAAGGTAGTGTTGGATAATTTTATTTAATTAGATAAATAGAAGACTTTATGTAAAAAGGCTGTAACGGTAGCACATAATGCTAAAAATGACCTCTATGGTAATTACAAAAGTAGATGGATGCTAAGGTAAAATAATACGCATTGATATCTGAAAAACAGCCAAAACAGGATTAAATTATGTTAGAGATCAAAAATTTGCACGCCCGTATTGCTGAAACCGATACAGAAATTATTCGTGGTTTAAACTTGACAGTTCAAGATGGAGAAGTTGCTGCTATCATGGGACAAAATGGAGCCGGAAAATCAACTTTATCTTATTTGCTTGCTGGTCGTGATGATTATGAAATAACAGAAGGAGATATTCTCTATAATGGACAATCACTTTTAGAAATGGATCCAGCAGAACGTGCTGCATATGGTGTTTTTCTTGCATTTCAATATCCAATGGAAATACCAGGGGTAGCAACAATGGAATTTTTAAAAGTTGCGATGAATTCTCAACGCAAAGCGCGAGGTGACGAAGAACTTAAAATTCCTGAATTTATAAAATGTGTTAAAGAAGTTTCAGCCAAACTTGAAATAGATATGGATATGCTAAAGCGTCCATTAAATGTAGGTTTTTCAGGTGGAGAAAAAAAACGCGCTGAAATTTTACAAATGGCACTTCTTGAACCTACACTTTGCATTTTAGATGAAACGGATTCTGGTTTAGATATTGATGCACTAAAAATTGTTGCAGATGGTGTTAATAAGCTTCGGGATTCAAAACGTTCATTTTTGGTGATTACCCATTATCAACGGCTGCTTAATTATATTATTCCTGATACGGTACATGTTCTTTATAAAGGACAAATTATCAAAAGCGGTGATAAATCCTTAGCGCTTTATTTAGAGCAAAATGGGTATGCTGATCTTATTAGAGAAGCGGTTTGAGGTTATTAAATATGAATGCACAGCAAAACTTGTTAACGGTTGAAGAAAATATACTCAGTAATTTTAATCAGTATGTAAACCACTTACCTGGTGATAAAGCTGTACAAGAAATCCGCAAGAAAACTATTGAGCAGTTTCAAACGACACGGCTTCCTTCCCGTAAAATAGAAAGTTGGCATTATACCAATCTGCGTACCTTACTGAAGTCTATTAGCAATTTTTCAAAAGTTCAAGACAATCAATTGGTTGATGCATTGCTTTCAGAAAGTGCTGTTTTCTCCATAAACAATGGAAAAACATCGATAGAGTCAAAGGTAGACAACATTGCAGTAAAACGCCTTTCAGACGCATTAGAAGATAATTCTGTACAGATAAATCAAAACATTTCTGATGAAGATTTTATTGGACAGTTAAATACAGCTTTTGTTACAGATGGTTGGCTTTTTCACATCCCTGAAAATACAAAGTTAAATATCCCCATTGAATTACAAAATATACAAATGGGGGGACAATCTCATATTTTTTCGGATATAAAAGTTGATAAAAATAGTCAAGTTATGTTTATTGAACATCAGGTTGGCAATGATAAAGATACCTTTGTCAGTTCAATATTTTCATTAAGTGTTGCTGCTGATAGTGATGTTACGTGGATTCTCATTCGCAATCGTGATTTTAATTCTACACAATTTGGTCGATTTTGTGCTGTTCTTGATCAAAGAGCGAAGTTATCACTTTATGTCATTAATATAGGGAGTCAATTAAATCGCCAAGAAATCAATATTGAATTACAGGGAGAAGAATCTGATTTTCAATTACGCGTCATAAATTTATTATCAGGACAAACACATAGTGATCTTACAATGACTGTTCGTCACGTGGAAGAAAAATCAACATCAACCGAAATTATACGCAATGTGGTTACAGATAAGGCTGTTGGTGTTTTCCAAGGAATAATACGTGTTTCTCAAAAAGCGCAAAAAACAGATGCACGCATGGCTTGTAATAGCCTTATTCTTTCAGATGATGCAGAATTTAATGCAAAGCCTGAACTGGAGATTTTTGCTGATGATGTTGCATGTGGTCATGGTGCAACAGTTGCTAATATTAATCATGATTATCTTTTTTATCTTATGACACGTGGTATCCCTTTTAAAACGGCTCGTGCGCTTTTGATTAAAGGATTTATCTCTGAGCTCATTGATGACATCAAGCAAGATAATATTCAAATCGTTTTGGAGAATATCATTAGTAAATGGCTTGAAAAAAATGTTTAAGGTAGAAAAAATGGAAAATAACGTACAAACATTTACTTATAATGTCGAAGAAATTCGGCGTGATTTTCCTATTTTGCACCATCAAGTTTATGGAAAGCGATTAGCATATCTTGATAGTAGTGCTTCTGCCCAAAAACCAATGTCAGTACTCAATGCAATGAATAATTATTATCACTATAGTTATGCTAATGTGCATAGGGGAATGTATTTTTTAGCCAATATAGCAACACAATCCTATGAAAATTCTCGTGAAACCGTTCGTGTTTTTCTAAATGCTCAAAAAGCTGAAGAAATTGTTTTTACGAAAAATGCAACAGAAGCTATTAATACTGTTGCTTATGGTTGGGCGATGCCAAAACTCAAAGAAGGTGATGAGATTGTTCTAACGATCATGGAACATCATTCAAATATTATTCCTTGGCATTTTCTCCGTGAACAAAAAGGTGTTAAACTTATTTTTGTTCCTGTCGATGAAAATGGTGTTCTGCACATTGAAGATTTCCAAAAGGCTTTAAGCGAAAAAACGCGGCTTGTTGCTATAACGCATATGTCCAATATATTAGGAACTGTGCCTCCTGTTAAAGAGATTATTAAGCTAGCACATCAAAATTCTATTCCTGTTCTTGTTGATGGTTCTCAAGGAGCAGTACATTTAACCGTTGATGTACAAGATCTCGATTGTGATTGGTATGTCTTTACAGGTCATAAGCTTTATGGTCCCACTGGTATTGGTGTTTTGTATGGTAAAGAAGATAGATTAGAAGAAATGCGTCCTTTTCAAGGGGGAGGGGAAATGATCGAGGAGGTAACAACCGATAAGGTTTTTTATAATGCTCCTCCTTACCGTTTTGAAGCAGGCACTCCTCCTATCGTTGAAGCTATTGGATTAACTGCGGCTATTGATTATATACAAGAGAAAGGTCGTAGCACGATTCATGCCCATGAGAGGTCCCTTTTAGCTTATGCGCAGGAAAAACTTAAAATGGTTGAGTCATTGCGTATTTATGGTCATTCTCCCAATAAAGGAGCTATTATATCATTTACAATTGAAGGGATTCACGCCCATGATATCGCTATGTTTATTGATAGAAAAGGAGTTGCAATCCGCGCGGGAACCCATTGTGCACAGCCTTTATTACAGCGCTTTGGTCTAACATCTATTTGCCGCGCATCGTTAGCCATGTATAACACTCAAGAGGATATAGATCAATTAGTAGAAGCATTGCAAGAAACAAGGACATTTTTTAATGGCTGAATCAATTGAAGAGCGTCATTCTACAGAATCCGTTGAAACTGTAAGCGAAAATAAAAAATCTTACATATCAGCAATTCCAGCAGACGAAATTGATCGTATGACAAATGATATTATTGCTGCTCTCAAAACAGTTTATGATCCAGAGATTCCTGCTGATATTTATGAGCTAGGATTGATTTATCGTATTGATATTGACGATGATCGTTCAGTAAAAATTGAAATGACTCTTACAGCACCGGGATGTCCTGTTGCAGGTGAAATGCCGGGGTGGGTAGAAAATGCAGTCAGTGCAGTTGAAGGGGTTTCGTATGTTGAAGTCACTATGACTTTTGATCCACCATGGACACCTGATTGTATGTCAGAAGAAGCTCAAATTGCTGTCGGATGGTACTAAAAGTATTGTTAAGAGACTCTAATTTAGCCATTCATGAATAAGCTGTTTACTTTTCATAAGCGTTTAAATTTAAGGACGATCGCATGAGTTATAATAAACAAAAACTAGAACTCACTTGGATTGGAAAAGAAAAACGCCCAAAACTAGAGCCTCGTATTTTATTGGAAGATCTTGAAAAATCTTATCACGCTCCGCACCAAGTATCTACCCAAGATATTTTTGATAATAAACTCATTTTTGGTGATAATTTACTCGCACTCAAAGCGCTTGAACAAGAATATATGGGGAAGGTAAAATGTATCTATATCGATCCGCCTTATAATACAGGCAATGCCTTTGAACATTATGAAGATGGTTTGGAGCATTCCCTATGGCTAAGCCTTATGAGAGACAGGCTAGAATTGTTACATCATTTACTGGCGGATGATGGAAGTATCTGGATATCAATTGATGATGATGAACAAGCCTATCTTAAAGTGATGATGGATGAAATTTTTGGTCGCCAAAATTTCATCAACAATATTATTTGGCAAAAGAAATATGCTCCACAAAATGATACAAAATGGCTTTCTGATAATCATGATTTTATAATGGTTTATGCCAAAGACAAAACGATTTGGCGCCCTCAATTGCTTCCTCGTTCAAACGATATGGATGCGCGCTATAAAAATCCTGATAATGATCCTCGCGGTCCTTGGAAATCTGGAGATTTATCTGTAAAAAGAGTAACACCTAAGGATATTTATGAAATCATCACACCTTCTGGACGCAAGGTAATGCCTCCTAATGGTAGAAGTTGGGCTATGAATAAAAAAAAATTCTTTGAATTATTGAATGATAATCGTATTTGGTTTGGTCCAACAGGAAGTAATGTTCCTTCTATGAAACGTTTTTTATCAGAGGTAAAAAATGGTATGGTTTCAATGACCATTTGGCCTTATCAGGAAGTTGGCCATAATCAAGATGCAAAAAAAGAAGCCAAAGTCTTCAATTCTGATAGTGTCTTTACAACTCCTAAACCGGAACGTTTAATGGAACGCATTATTCAACTTGCCACTAATCCCGGTGATCTTGTACTGGATTCTTTTGCTGGTTCTGGCACAACCGGTGCTGTTGCCCATAAAATGGGAAGGAAGTGGATTATGATTGAACTTGGTGAGCATTGTCACACCCACATTATCCCTCGTTTAAAACAAGTCATTGATGGAACTGATCAAGGGGGAATTTCCAAAAGTGTCAATTGGCAAGGTGGCGGTGGATTCCGTTATTATCGCCTTGCACCTTCTCTGTTGCAAAAAGATCCATGGGGACAATGGATTATTAGTCGCGAATATAATGCTGCGATGCTTTCAGAAGCAATGTGTAAACATATGGGATTTACCTATGCACCTGATGAAAATCATTATTGGATGCAAGGGTATTCAACCGAAACAGATTATATTTATGTCACAACAAGCGCTATGACCCATGAACAACTCCGTATAATGAGTGAAGAGGTAGGCTCTCATCGCACGTTGCTGATTTGTGGTACAGCCTTTGATACAAAATCAGCATCCTTTGAAAATCTGACACTCACTAAAATCCCCCGTGCAATATTAGAAAAATGCGAATGGGGAAGGGACGATTACAGTTTAAATGTAGCCAATCTTGAACCAGTGATTGTGGTAAAAGAAAACAGCAAAAATAAAGATATTGCGCAAGCAGAATTAGATCTATTTGAATAATATATAAAAAGCGGAGTTTTTCATGAACACTGTTGAAAAAAGGATTTCTGCTCGCTTATCGTTACGTAATCCTCAACGTGAATCTTTAAATATTTTGGTAAAAATCTTAGAAAATATAGAGCTTTCTAAAAATGCTGATTTGGTTGCAGAGTTAGAAGTGATAAAAAATCTTTATCCTTCTGTACAAGATTTTGAACGAAACTTTCCCTCTTTTTGTTTTGCCTTAGCAACGGGTGTTGGGAAAACGCGACTTATGGGGGCTTTTATCAGCTATCTTTATTTAACAGGTCGCAGTCGCCATTTTTTTGTTTTAGCGCCAAATTTGACTATTTATGAAAAGTTAAAACAGGATTTTAGTCCCCAAAGTCCGAAGTATGTTTTCAGTGGAATGAGTGAATTTATTGCCAATAGACCCGTTATTATTACAGGTGAAGATTATGAAAGTGGTAAAGGTATTCGCGTTGATGAACACCATTTTCAAGGACAAAAGCGTTTGTTTGAGAATAGAGATACGGCCTTTATCAATATTTTTAATATTTCTAAAATTAATACAACAGATAATAAAAAAGGCGCACTAAAATCTAGTATGCCGAGGATTAAACGCTTACAAGAGACAATTGGCGAAAGTTATTTTGATTATCTCGCAAATCTTCCTGATTTAGTTTTGTTAATGGATGAGGCACATCGTTATCGAGCTTCTGCTGGTGCGGCAGCAATTAATGAGTTAAAACCTGTTTTAGGAATAGAGCTTACAGCGACACCAAAAACAATAGGTGCAAAACCCGTAGATTTTAAAAATGTTGTCTATAGTTATTCACTTGCAGAGGCTATGAGAGATGGTTTTGTAAAAGAGCCTGCTGTTGCTACACGTAAAGATTTTCAACCTCAAAATTATACATCTGAACAATTAGAACATATCAAATTACAAGATGCAATTCATGCCCATGAAAACGTGAAAGCAGATTTAATTGCCTATGCCAAAGATTATAACAAAAAGTTTGTTAAGCCTTTTATTTTAGTTGTCGCTCAAGATACAAATCATGCACAGAAATTGTGTGATTTATTGGAATCAGATGATTTTTTTGCAGGAGCTTATAAGGGAAAAGTTATAGAGATTCATACAAAACAGTCGAATATAGAAGAAGATCAAAATATTCAAAAGCTGATTGCAATTGAAGATTCTCATGACCCAACAGAAATTGTTATTCACGTTAATAAATTAAAGGAGGGGTGGGATGTTACGAATCTCTATACTATTGTACCGTTGCGTGCATCGGCTTCAGAAATTTTAACAGAGCAAACAATTGGGCGTGGATTGCGTTTGCCTTATGGGTATAGAACAGGCGTGGAAGCTATTGATCGTTTAACAATTATTGCGCATGATCGTTTTCAAGATATTATTGATCGTGGGAACGATCCAAACTCAATTATAAAAAAGCATATTGAGATTGGAACAGGGGGTGATATATCCTCTGAAAAGACAGATATAATGACAGTTCCAAGTCAAGTAGAAGCTTTATTGATGCAAACGATGGTAACACGTAATTCCGATATAAATGGAGCATCTTCTGATTTACAAGGTATCATATTACGTCATACAGATTCCCCTACATTAACGCCTGAAGAGCAAGATATTGCAGCGATCGCGTGGGATCTTATCAAAGAGAATGATAAATTGCCAAGTTCTCAAATGCTTTGTTCTGCACAGATACAAGAAAAAATTGCTAATAAAGTTATGAATATTAAGCCTTCATCACAAAAGTCTCTTGTATCAAAAGTGGTGACAATTCTGACAAAACAATTAACAGAACTGATAATAGATATTCCAAATATTATACTCATACCTTCGCGTGATGTTACTTATGGTTTTTATGATTTTGATTTGGAAAATTTAGAAAACTTAAATTTTCAACCTGTTAGTAAAGAACTTTTAATTCGAGAATTGCGTACCCATAAAAGCATTTTTCTCACATCTAAGAATGAATATGTCAAAGAGCCTTATCTTGAAAACTACATCATTCGTGGTTTGATTGATAATGACTTTGTCGATTATGATAACCATACGCTCTTATTACGAAAATTAGCTAGTCAGATAGTAGAACATTTCCGATCTTATTTACCCAATGATACAGCTGTTGAGAACGTATTAATTCACTATCAGCACAAGCTTACTAGTTTTATTGTTGCGCAATTAAGAGAACATCAATGGGAAACGCAAAAAGATTATGCGGTTAAAGTTACACGAGGTTTTACAACTTTACAACCTATCCATTATGTGTTGCCGCAAGGGACGTCTCCTCTTTATTTTCGTAATATTCCTGCCATTAAAAGCGATATTAAAAAACTTGTATTCAGCGGCTTTAGAAAATGCTGTTATCCTTTACAAAAGTTTGATTCAGTAGAAGGGGAATTACGATTTGCTCAAATATTAGAGGATGATGAACAAGTCTTGAAATGGATGAAACCCGCTCGAGGTTTTTTCAAGATAGAATATGATAAAGGATCAATCTATGAACCAGACTTTGTTGTAGAAACGAAGGATGCCAAATATCTTTGTGAGCCTAAAAAAGCCTCTGAAATGCAAAATCCTATTGTTTTAAAAAAGAGAGAAGCTGCAGTTCAATGGTGTTGTCATGCAACGCGCTATGCAGCGACTTATGGCGATAAAAAATGGTATTATGTTCTTATTCCCCATGATGTTATTAAAGCAAATAGTAGTTTTGAAGGTTTGTGTGCAGAGTTTACCATTTCAGAATCTATACTTGAGAGCTTATAACTTTTTGCTTCAAAAATAAAACACATAAGTTTTTTTAATTGACGGGTGTGAGGTTTAATCAAATGTTTGAATAATTATTTTTAACTTTTTTCTAACGACGTTAAAATAAAAGGAAAAATGTATAGAAAAGTTACACAAGATTATGCTTTTTTATGGTGATTTGTAGTACATTTACAATTTTTTATAAAAGTACAATCTTATTTTCGTTATGTGAAAAGATCTTTGAGTTATAGTCATAAATTAAAAAAATACTTTAATTTTATTGAGTAATTTGATAAATGTTCTTTTTTTAAAAAACTTAAACAGTTTATTGTTCTTTCATTTAAAACGCCTGAATATAATGAAATACTCAGAGGATAAAAGGGGGAGTTTTTCATATGACTTTAAATTTAACAAACACTGTTTTTAATTTTTTAAAGAAAAACCCGACAAAAAAGTTTACAGCTCGAGAAATTGCTCAATGGATATTTGAAAATTACCCAGAAAAATGCCGTCAAAAACAAAAGCATTCAACGGCGATAATCAATCCCCTTAATAGTGATGCAGCTCTTATTCAGCAAATTGTTGCTGAAATAGGATCGCAGCGCCCTCAATTACAAAAGCGTTATCCAGAAATTAAAACCACTGAAGGACGACCGCGACAATATTATTTTACTAAACAAACAGATAGTGCTGAAATTGATGCAATAGAGGACAATGCAAAGAGTAGAACAGAAGATGGCTCTGTTAAAGAGCATGATCTTTATCCGTTATTATCTAAATTTTTATGGTCAGAACTTGCAGTTTATAGCAAACGCATTAATGAGAAATGTTCTCGTAATAAACATGGTGCAGGCGGAAATAAATGGCTTTATCCAGATCTCGTAGGGATGCAAGATTTAAGCAAGGAATGGAATCGTGAAATCAAAGACTGTGTTTTGCAATATTTTGATAAAAAGACAAAGCTTTGGTCTTTTGAAGTAAAAATTCTCATCAATCGTTCAAATTTACGAAAAGCATTTTTTCAAACAGTTAGTAATTCTTCATGGGCTAATTTGAGTTATTTAGTTGCTAGTGAAATTGAAGGAGTTGATACATTAAAAGAGCTTCGGATGCTTTCAAGTTTGCATGGAATTGGATTTATAAGACTTAATAAGGAAAACTCTTCCGAGAGTGAGATCTTAATTCCTGCCAAAGAACGTAGTGATATTGATTGGGATACTGCTAATAGATTAGTGGAGGAAAACAAAGATTTTCTTGATTATATTAAGCTCATTCGTCAATTTTATCAAACTGGTGAGATACGTCCACTAGATTGGGATCATATGTATCTATAAGGGGTATTTTTAAAAAGACTCTATTGTTTAAAAGCCTTTTTTCAGAGTGATGAAAAATTACTCTAACTATTTTGTTTGACTTATTATATTGATATTGTATCAATTAAAATTTTTC
The DNA here is from genome assembly GCF_042194035.1 of Bartonella sp. OC16QHHD. Lineage (NCBI taxonomy): Bacteria > Pseudomonadati > Pseudomonadota > Alphaproteobacteria > Hyphomicrobiales > Bartonellaceae > Bartonella > Bartonella sp. OC16QHHD. The sequence continues at coordinate 55,334 of NZ_JBHIMJ010000080.1, forward strand.
TCACGTACCTCATGAGTAGGGTTGAGTAGGGGAAGAGTAAAAATTCTGTTTTAGTCCTGTTCTATTTTGTGCATTGAGCGTGATTCCATTAGATACTAGACTTAATGATTATAATTTATTATAAATTTGCTATTATAGAGGGTGAAATTCGACTTTTTTGCTTTGTTTACATCAAGCATGGAAAATATTACTTCCTCATATTGAAGTCTTCTTACGGAGAATTTACACTACTATTTCTTTAATTTCCATTACTGTTCATTTTGATGATTATTAAGCTTTTTGTTATCCGAAGTAAACATTCAAAAAAACATTAATTTTATAAAATATTCACATAGTTTACTCAATTTCTTGAAATAGATTAAAAAAATAAATTTCTCTCACACCTTATGGTAAAGGGAGTGTGTACTGTCGCAGTCTGCCACAATACTCTCTTTATTTTTCAATAATACCGCACGCTAAACGTGCTCCACCTCCGCCAAGCGGTAATGGTTTATCTGATTGATTATCAGCCCCTAAATGAATGACTAAAGAGCGCCCTTTAATTTCAGAGATTTTTTTTAATCGTGGAGCAAGAACGCTCATTATGGCATATCCCTGCTTATCAACATAAAGTGCTGGTAAATCACCAAGATGACCATTGACATTATAAGGTCCTAAATGTTTTCCGGTATGTTCCGGATCATAATGTCCACCTGCGCTTCCACCAATTATACCATCTTTTGTATCACATAAAGGATTTACATGTACATGAAAACCATGCATTCCTTCTGATAAAGTAGATAAATTAGGGATGAAAATCAAACCGTATGTGGTTTCTTCAATTTTAATGCTACCAATAGCCTTTTTGGAATTGTTATCTTCTAATTTATAAATATTTACTTGTTTTGATAGTGCTAATGCAGAATTTTTATGAATTAAAAATGCCATAAAAAACAATAATGATAATAATATTTTTTTCATGAAGTACCTTTATACTTATCTTTAAATAGATTATTATCTATAAATAATAATCTATATTAATTATATGTTATATAAGTGTCTTAAATTGAACTTTAAGAAAAATAATTTACATAGAAATATTAGTTTTTATAAAGAGCAAATAAATTAAAGTATGTTTATATATATTTCTGAACATAACTTTTATTTTTTGATCTATAAAAAATACAGCTTTTATGGATGGATAATTATATCTCACTTACATTTCTTCAAGAGATGTTTTTAAAAAATCTACTTTTTGAGGTATAATAAGAAATTAAATAAGGAATTTTAGTAAGTTAGATGTTATTTCATTTATAATATGATAATCGTTTCATCAAAAAAAGAACATATAATTTGTTGATGATTTAATTGTTTTTCATAGAAAAAATGACGAGAAATTTCTATGCATTATGTAATTTATAAGAGAAAAAATTATTATGATTCATATAAATTTCCCAATAAAATACAGCATATACCGACACTCCCTCCCATTCCTGATCCTATCAGTGCTCCTATTATTATTCCAGAAGAAAGTGCTACTCCTATACCCATTGCGATAACTGGACCAAATCCAGGAAGAGCAATATAACCATAAGCTGCAAGAATTGCCGCGATAGCTCCTGATATGCTACCATTTAAACCGCCAATGAAAGCAAATTCTTTAATAGAATGGCAGTACTTTTTTAATTTTTTTTTCTTACAGCTGTGAAAAGAAACGTTGCTGTAAGTTTTTAAATCAATCATATTCTTTTCTTTCATTTTGAATGCTAACTGTTCCTGAATAGTCAACGGATACGAAAAAATGGGACTTTTTAAATTTTACTAAAGCACGCCAGATACCATTGTCATCTAAGCGCAATCGTTTAATATTCTCAAAACCATTTTGCATAAGACAATTTTTAACTTGTGAGGCAGTAAATGAGTTCTGACCTATTTTAGTGACCTTTTGAGTAGAGCTATAGGTAAAGGTTTGACAATAAGGAAGGTGAAAAACTTCACTTATTGAAGTCGTGACTATCAACGAGACACATGCAATCATTATAAAAAAAGTACTTAATTTCAAAAAATTATTTAGTGTCATCTTGTTACCATTTGTTGAAACAACACTTCATTAACCTCTGTGTTACTAACAGGTTCCAAAGATGATTTTATTTTTAATATTATACTTAACAATAAAAATTTTTAAAAATATATTGATTAAATAAAACTGTTTTTTTATTATTTATTTTCTTATTAAAATTAATTTAAAATAACTTTTTCAAAACGGTATTATTTTTCATTTTATTTATAGTTCTAAATTTAACAGCTATGATTTAGCAAGATATCTTTATAATTTAATTTGTAGTATATAATTCAGTTTTCTCTTATTTCATATCAACATACTAAATATATATAATAATTTTTAATAAAAAATAATTTACAGTTATATTAATTATAACATGTTATTATTATAAATAAATCAAATAAATATAATTAATTATTTTAATATAATTTGTTACTTCTTATAAAGAACAAAAATATTTTTTATATCAGTAATAGATATGATTGCAAAATGCAATTTATTATTTATTATTTTACGTTATTATCCATTATTGCTTAGTAGAGCTGTTTTGATGATTTTGTTGGAAATATTTGCATAATTTCCTTAAATCCATAACCGGGATACATTCCTTCGCGCATAAATAAATTACGTAATGGTGGGAAACTATGCAACAAACCAAGCCCAATGCTTCGTATGATATGAACAGGCAACATATGAGAAAGTAGGGCAGAGTTCAGTGTATGAACAGCTCCACTTCGGATTAATATATCTGGTTTGCGGCATTTGTTATAATGTGCAACAATCATTTCAGAGTTAGAATTGGATATTTTATTGGGTAAAATATCAATTAAAGTTTGGACATCACGGAATCCTAAATTCAATCCCTGTGCTCCAATAGGGGGAAAAACATGAGCGGCTTCACCCACTAAAATTGTTCGATTAGCAGCAAAATGATGAGAAAGAAGTCCGAAAATCGGACATGCTTGAATTGATGTTTCTAAGCTTAGCTTTCCAAGCATTGATTGCATTTGGTTTTCGATCATTTTTGCAATTGTTTTTGGTTCTATATTTAATAATTCCTCAGCGCGGGAAGGATGAACAACCCATACAAGACTAGATCTTCGTCCTGGTAGTGGAACCTGTGTAAATGGACCGTGTTCTGTATGAAATTCAGTTGATGTATTTTGATGAGAAAACTCATGAGAAAAGTTGAGAACAAGTGCTTTTTGTGGATAATTCCACTGTTTCACACTTATCCCTGCTGCGGCACGTGTAAGAGAGTGACGTCCATCAGCTGCAACAACAAGTGGTGCTTGAATAATTCTATGATCAGCAAGAGTAATGCATACATGGTTTTTTGTGTGATGAACAGATTTGGCAGCAGAAACAAATCTTGTAATATTGGGCGTATGTGTAACAGCGTCGACTAAAGCACTGTTCAATTTTACATTAGGTATATTATAGCCAAAAGCTTTTTCGCCAATTTCAGTAGAAGAAAAATGCACCGTAGGAGCATGCACAATTCTAGAAGTTATATCTATAATTCTCATGGACGATAAAGCAGCTGCATGTTTTTGAAGATTATCCCAAATATTGAGTTTTTGAAGCGTGCGTATTGCGGGCATCATAAGAGCCGTTGTCCGTAACTCATCTGTATGAGCAGGGGGCCCAACAAGAAAAACAGAAAACCCCTTCTGTGCAAGACTCAGCGCGGCTAACATTCCGACAGGACCTGCACCAATAACAGCAATATCTTTATGCTCTTCCTTTTCAAATATCACAACGATTTGAACCTTTATTCATTGAGAAAATATTTTAACATTTCCAAATGATCTCTCTCTTTTTATTATATGAAGCTCTTCTATTATTATAGTATGTAATAAATAATGCGATATAAAAAAGTAACCTTTTTATGATTTTTTTAAATGCTGAGTTATATCATCGTTAAAAAATGGCGTATTGATAGATGGTTGAAGACTTTAAAAACGAGGATAAGAAAACCTTGAAACGTAAATTAACAAAGAAAATCAAAACAAATGCTAAATTATTACGCCATAAAAAAGTAACAATGCCACAAGCAAAGGCCTTTTCCGTTCATTTACTGACAGCTTCGGGATCATTTTTAGCGTTTCTTTCTCTTATATCAGCCTCTCAAAAAGAATGGACAGCTATGTTCTGTTGGCTTGGGCTTGCTCTTCTCGTTGATGGTATAGATGGACCAATTGCACGCAAACTTGATGTTAAATACGTTCTTCCAACATGGTCTGGAGAGCTGTTAGATAATATTATTGATTACGTGACTTATGTCTTAATTCCTGCCTTTGCACTCTATCAAAGTGGTTTCATGGGGGTAGGGTTATCATTTTCATTGAGTGCAATTATTGTTATTTCATCTGCTATTTATTATGCAGATACTAGTATGAAAACCAAAGAAAACTTTTTTAAAGGATTTCCTGTTGTTTGGAATATGATGATTTTTACGCTTTTTGTCGTCAGACCAGGAGAGTGGATTACTTTTATCATTATTGTTTTATCGGCGATTATATCTTTTTTGCCAATTTATTTTATTCATCCAGTAAGAGTCCTTCGTTTACGTAGAATTAATTTTCCCATTTTTCTCTTATGGTGTTTTTTTGGTGTTTCTGCCTTCTTTTATCAACTAGAGGCTCCCTATTGGGTTAAAATAGGAATTTCGGTAACAGGAATTTATATATATTGTATTGGCGCAATCATGCAAACATTTCCTAAACTTGGGGAAAAAAGTATAAAAAAACAATGAAATAATTGTTTTAAGAAGGGTGTGAGATGCAAATTAATTTTGGAGCAGATGATGATATTTCTTTTACGAAAGAAGGGCGTGCTGGTATTATAAAGCTCACACGTCCTTCAGCATTAAACGCTCTTAATCAACGAATGGTTTCAGCTTTAAAAAAAGCTCTCAGAACATGGGAAATAGATGATAATGTTTCTTGTGTCTTAATTGAAGGGGAGGGGCGTGCTTTTTGTGCTGGTGGAGATGTTGTAGAAATCTATCATATGGGGAAAAGTGCTGCTGCTTGTCAATACTTTAGAAATGAATATAGTTTAAATGCTTATATCAAACATTTTTCAAAGCCCTACATTTCTTTCTTAAACGGTATTTGGATGGGAGGAGGGGTAGGTATTTCTCTCTATGGCTCGCATCGAATTGTTACAGAAAATACAGTTTTTGCTATGCCAGAAGGTGCGATTGGATTTTTTCCAGATGTAGGTGCAAGTTTTTTCTTACCATCTCTTCCCAATCATTTTGGTATCTATCTTGCATTAACGGGCGCATGTATAAAGTGGGGAGATTGCTTAAATTTAGGATTAGCAACACACGCCGTTGCTGAAACTGAATTCGATATGATTAGAAAAGCTGTTATTGAGCAAGGAGATCCTACTTTAGCTTTAAACGAGCGAACAATTACAAAAGACTATGAAACAAGTCATGAAATACGTTGTATTATTAACACTTGTTTTAGTGCCCATACCTTAGAAGAATGTCTCGAGTTGCTACATAAAAAAAGCAATGAAGATGTTTTATTTGCTAAAGAATGTTATGATATTTTGCAGTCACGTTCTCCGACAAGTTTAAAAGTTATCTGGAAACAAATGAAACAAAATTCATCTCAAACGTTGGAAGATTGTATGAAAATTGAAAACCGCATAGCGTATCATATGCTTCATTCACATGATTTTTATGAAGGTATACGTGCTATGTTAATCGATAAGGATAAAAGACCTCAATGGCAACCAGATAAACTTTCAAATGTGACAGATGAAATGGTAGATTCTTACTTCCAACCTGTTGAACAAGAGTTATTATTGTGAAAAATAATTCTCACAAACAGATTTCAAAAATCAATTTAATCTATAACTGTTACTTACGGTTTTTAGCATTTATTTGCTTAGTTCTAGGTATTTGTTATTGGATACGCCTTGTTGGGGTTTTTCCAGGTATTCTATGGCGTTTTGATCTTATGCCTTGGCAGTGGCAATTTGCATCAGCTATATTGGCCATTCTCTATCCTATTGCCTTAGTTGGACTTTGGATGTATTCACTATGGGGTATCATTGTGTGGTGTATTGCAGCGTTGATTGAAGCAATAACAATATATTATTCCGATTTTATTTATCAGCCATTTGTACCATTATTTCATGGAATATTGTTTTTAGCTTTTATAGTACTACAAATTGTGATTATTTTTTTTAAAAGAGTAAAAAATAAAAAAACATTGTGATTGAAATTTTCAAGCCAGAATAACAGGCTCGATTTTCGATCTTAGTTAACTTAAGTAGCTCATTTTAAAGCTTCGTTCCTCAAAACGCTGATGCTAGCTATACTTCCCCATAAAGTTCCATAATATATATTATGCGATAATATGATAAAGAAAACCCTACTTTAAAACATCATCATATAAAATAAAATTTGGTCTTTAAGGTATATTCCTCAAAGACCAAAAATAGTGATAATGAAATTACGTATAATAAAATAAGAAAAATTACTGTACTATTTTACAACGTTTCATACGTGCAAGATCACTTAAAACAGCATTACGATTATTTAAAGCCGAAATTTCATTACTTTCACTGGATTTAGTATCCATAAAAAACAAAGCAGGTACAAATAAAACACTTGCCGCTGCTAAAGCCACGTTTTTATTTCTTGCTTTAGAACGCTCTGCAATTGTATCATTAATCTGACGTTTATTAGCAAAAAACTCCCGTTGAATATCGGCACAACTCATTGATCCGTCATGTAATGTTGTCGTTGCAATATTTTTTTCTAAACGCCCCCCACATGCTGTCAAGGAAACCGCTAAAACCACAATACATACACCCCACTTAAAATTCTTATACATAAAAGCCTCATTTTTGACATAAAAACACTAAATATGTCAAAAATGAAATAAAATAAAGGATAAATTTAAGTGTTTTATTTAACTTAAAATATTGCGCATAATAAGCTTACGCATCTGTTTCAAAAGTAAGACCTTGATATGCAGGTTTTACATAGGATGGAACGTAATTTATTACCTTATTGTAATCCAGCGATCTGTCCATATGTGTGAGTATTGCTTGTTTTGGCTTTAAATATTCTATCCACTGTAATGCTTGATCAACAGAAAAATGACTCGGATGGGATTTAAATTGAAGAGCTTCAATGATGAGAACATCTAAATCCATTAATTTGGATAAAGTTTTTTCAGGAAATTTACTAACATCCGTACAATAGGCAACATTCCCAATTCGAAAACCTAAGGAATGAATGTTTCCGTGGTGTTGTAAATGTGTATTGACACTTATTTCTCCGCCCTGCCCCTGAATAATAAATTGGCTATCTTCATTGATAAGATGTTCTTTTAAAATGGGAGAATAAGATGAATCTTTTAGAGTTTGAAAACAATATCCAAAAGCACTTTTGAGATGCTCTAGTGTAAATCTGTCGGCATAGATATCTATTAAACATTTTTGTGCAAGTGCATAGCTGCGTAAATCATCAATACCGTGGATATGGTCTGCATGAGAATGCGTGTAAAGAGCAGCATCAAGATGGCTTACACGCGCATCGATCATTTGTGAGCGAAAATCTGGACCTGTATCAATAACGATCGTTGTTTTGTCTCCAGAAGGTTTAATACGTTCAACTAATAAAGAACTTCTGTAGCGTTTATTTTTAGGGTTATTCGGATCACATGTTCCCCAATCACCATTAGGTCTTGGCACTCCTGGAGAAGGACCACAACCTAATATTGTAAATCGGTATTGATCACACATATCTTTTGCCTTATTTCATTTTGCTAAATAAACGAAAAGCATTACGCGTTGTTATTTGAGCTATTTCTTCAATGCTTAAGCCAATTGTTTCAGCCAAAACAGCTGCTGTATAACATACAAAAGATGGTTCATTTGTTTTGCCCCGATGGGGATTAGGTGCTAAGAATGGAGCATCTGTTTCCACTAACAAATGCTCATGGGGCACAATTTTTGCTATTTCACGGATTTCAAGTGCGTTTTTAAAAGTAAGAATACCCGAAAAAGAAATATAACCACCAAGTTCAATTCCAGCACGAGCAAGTTGCATTCCAGACGAATAACAATGAAGGATAAAGGGAAAAGCTCCTTCTTTTATCTGTTCACGTAATATTTTCTCCATATCGATATCGGCATTGCGTGAATGTATAACAAGAGGAATCTGTGTTTCTCGAGAAGCAATGATATGTTCTTGAAAAACTTTCTTTTGCTCTTCTGGTGTAGAGTAATCATAATGATAATCAAGGCCCCCTTCTCCAAACGCAACAATTTTAGGGTGATTCGAGAGCTGTATAAGCTCTTCCGCTGTAATATTTTGTTCTTCATGCGCGTGATTGGGGTGTGTTCCAACGGAACAAAAGACTTGATCATAGCTTTGCGCAATGGCTAACAGTTTATCTAACTTATGAACATGGGTTGAAATTGTTATCATACGTTTAACGTCAGCATCTAAAGCCCGTTGGATAACATTATCCAAATCTTGTGAAAAGTCTTCAAAATCAAGATGACAATGTGTATCAATCAACATGATGAGTGTCTTCTTTCTTCAAGATATAACGAGGAAAAATTGGTTCTGGTGGTGGAAGATCAAGCCCTTCTTGAATTTTTGAATGACTTATATGATACAATAACCGATCATCTTCAGCAACCGCAAGGCTATCAAGAAGTTTCGCAGCTGATTGGGGGATGAAAGGCAAAAGCATAATTCCTATTCTCCGCAAGATTTCTACAGTTATATAAAGAACTGTAGAAAATCGCTCTCGATCATTTTTACGTAAACTCCAAGGTTGTTCGTTGGCAAAATAACGATTGGCATCTGCTACAATTGAAAAAATAGCTGAAAGTGCTAAATGCATACTATAAGAACACATAGCTTGGTGTACAGTTTCAAGTACTTGAAGAGATTGTTCTAAAAGCTGTTTATCTTGAGCTAAAAATGAAGCTGGTTTCGGGACTTGTGCATTACAATTTTTGGCAATCATAGACAAACAGCGCTGTGCTAAATTACCAAGATCGTTAGCAAGATCAGCATTAATACGGTTCACAAGGCTTTCATGACTATAACTACCATCTTGTCCGAATGGCACTTCACGGAGAAGGAAATAACGGACCTGATCAAGACCATAGTGATCAACCATTTCAAAAGGATCAACGACATTTCCAATAGATTTTGACATTTTTGCACCACGATTAAGTAAAAAACCATGTGCAAAAATACTTTTAGGCAATTCAATTCCAGCAGACATTAAAAATGCCGGCCAATAGACTGCATGAAAACGAATAATATCCTTACCAATAATATGCGTATTTGCAGGCCAAAAATCACGTTTTTTTGAATTTTCATTGAAAAAACCTATTGCTGATAGATAATTTGTAAGCGCATCAACCCAGACATACATCACGTGCTTTGGATTCTCAGGAACAGCAATTCCCCAGTTAAAACTTGCGCGTGAAATAGAGATATCTTTTAAACCTGATTTGATAAAACTTATAATTTCATTACGCCGCTCAAATGGAGCAATAAAATCAGGATGTTTTTCATAATATTCAAGAAGAGCTTTTTCATAATGAGAAAGTCTAAAAAAATAACTTTCTTCTTCATTCCATTCAACTGGAGAGCCTAATTCCTTCTCACGACGGATGTTGTCTGCTCCAATTTCCGTATCTTTTTCTTCATAATAGGCTTCTTGGCGAATCGAATACCACCCCGTATAACGACCGATATAAATATCGCCATTTGCTTCCATCTTTTTCCAAATTTCTTGACAAGCTTGATAATGGCGTTCTTCTGTCGTACGGATAAAATCATCGTTAGAACAATTTAATACTGCAAGCATTTTTTGAAACACCGCACTATTACGATCTGCAAGTTGCTGAGGTGATATGCCTAATGCTGCTGCGGTTTGTTGCATCTTGAGACCATGCTCATCTGTACCAGAAAGAAAAAATACATTTTTTCCGTTTAACCGTTGAAAGCGGGCTAAAACATCGCTTGCAATGGCACTATAAGCATGTCCAATATGTGGAGCACCATTAGGATAAAAAATGGGAGTTGTTATGTAATATGTGTCACGCATGTCATACTCGTTGTAAAACGCTATAAATAGAAGATATTATGACATAACGTTTGTTCATCGCATTGTCACGGAAAAACTAATTCACATGAATGATCTTATGAACTTTAAAAAGTAAGTTAATAACAAACTGCTTTTTATCGAGATTAAACAGTTGTATTTCCTCTATTTCTTGATGAATCTCCTGCCATTTTTCCGCATATTTTTTTGAGAGAAATAAGTCTCCCTTTTCAACGAGCATGATAGCTTTTTTTTGAATTTTATTAAGAATTTCATCACAAAATTGTTGAAATTGAAATGTAGAGGAAGCAGATGAAAATGTTTGTGCAAGAGTATGTACAATTGTTGCGTTACAAACAGGTTTCTCTAGGAAAACATCAATTGTTTTAATAATTTCAAGACCGCCATGGCAAATAAGTAAAGCGGCTTTTCGAGGGCTTCCTTTAGATTTTTTAATAATCATTTCAATTGTTTTTTCATCAGGTGAATCCTGATGGGCGAAAATATGTGTAATAACTTTTTTCATTTCATCGTTATTCAACGGACGAAAAGAAATTTTTTGACACCGTGAATGGATTGTTGGAAGCAATTTTCCTGAAGAATGTGCGATAATAACAAATAACGTTTTTGTAGGTGGTTCTTCAAGTATTTTGAGAATTGCATTCGCTGCATTTCTATTCATATCATCTGCAGAATCAATAATAACAATACGCCATCCATTATCTTGTGATGTTCGGCTTAAAAAATGCATAATATCACGGATATCATCAACGAGTATTCCTGTTTTAAACTTTTGCGTTTTCACATCAAATCGACGTGAAATATACAAAAGACCAGGGTGACTTCCTTGTGTAATTTGGCGCCATGGGGTAGAATAAGGATCGGGTTTCAAGAAAGCACTCTGTTGAAAACTTAAAATGTTCCAAGCAAGATGAAAGGCTAATGTAGCCTTTCCAATCCCATATTCTCCTTCAAATAATAATGCATGATGCAAACGCTCTTCTTTAAGCATTTGTGTCAAAAAATGACGCACATCCTCATGACCAAAGATAACATTGTTCTGGGATGGTGATAAAATTGTATCAATATCATCATATTGGCGTAAGGTATTTAAATTACTCATGAAAGCTGATCCAACAATACCTGATGACAAATATTTTTTATTTGATGAGCAATAGCTTCTACTGAGCCAGTGGCATCAATAACTCGAAATCTGTGGGGTTCTTGTTTGGCCAATTGAAGAAAAGCCTGACGCCTTTGTTCTTGAATTTCCAACTGATCTTTTTCAAAATAATCAATTTCTTCTGTTTTTTTTCTTCGCAAATTTGCACGCTTCATACCACACATTGCTGGCATATCTAATAAAAATGTTAAATGAGGCAAAATACCATTGAGCGCAATACACTCTAAAACAGAAAGAAAAGAAGAACTGACTCTATTATTGAGTCCTTGATAAACGCGTGTAGAATCAATAAAGCGGTCACATAAAACGATTTTACCTTTTTGCAAAGAAGGTGCGATAACCTCAGTAACATGGTCGACACGTGCAGCTGTAAACAAAACAGCTTCAATCAACGGTCCATACTGTCGCGCCTGCCCCGACAACAAAATATGCCGGATTGCTTCTGCTCCTGGCGTTCCTCCTGGTTCTCGTGTTGTGACAACATCATAACCTTGGTGAGAGAGAGACTCAGCAAGTAAAGAAATCTGCACCGTTTTCCCTACCCCGTCCCCTCCTTCGAATGTAATAAAATAACCTGACACGTATGATCTTAACCTTATTAGCGCGTAACTATAAATATTTCCGTAACCATCCAATTGTTATTTCATAGAATGCATTTTTTACTTTTGCAAAGAAACTTCCTTCCCAAACATTCATTCCGGCAAAAACTGGTTTTTCCAGAAGAACCTTTTTATCTTCTAAAATTTGAATAACGCCAACTGATTGCCCAGAAACGATGGGAGCTTTCAATGGACCATGATATTTAATTTTTGCTTTAACATTTACTTTTTTTTCATTCGAAAGCATAAAACTTATTGGTGTTTTAACAATGAGTGGAACAAAATTTTTCTTACCACCATAAACAGCAGCACGACCAACTATTTCTTCTTTTGTGAAAATCGTTTTGAGATCAAAAGCCGTCATTCCCCATTGAAGAATGCGTTCTATTTCTTTTGTATATTTTTTACCATCTTGCAAACCATTGATTGCTAAAAAAAGACGTCGATGATTTTTAGAAATAGTGGCAACCATTGAAAAACCTTCTTTTTCACTGTAACCAAAACCAAATCCTTCTACACCAATTTCCTTAGAAATAAGAGGGTTTTTGTTACGTTGAAAAATATTATTCCATGTAAAATGAGACTCACAATAAAGTGCATAATAATCCGGATATTCCTGAACAATATGACGTGCTAATATAATCATATCACGCACAGTTACAAATTGTCCCTCTTCGGGTAGCCCTGTTGCATTAACAAAATGACTCTGAGATAATCCAATCATTTTTGCGCGCTGATTCATCAGTTTTACAAAATGATCTTCATGTCCTGATATTCCTTCAGCAAGAATAATAGCAGCATCATTTCCATTGACAATAATTAAACCACGCAACAGATCAGAAACACTGATTTCTGTTTTTATCTTTGCAAACATAGTGGTTGTACCAGAAGGTGCTCCACCCTTGCGCCAAGCATTTTCACTGACCTTAAATTTCTGCGTACTTTTTAATAATCCTTTTTTTAATTGATGAAATACAACTTCTGCTGTCATCAATTTTACTAATGAAGCAGGAAAAAAAGGAATAGCACTTTGTTTTTCATAGAGTACTGTCTCTGTATCATCATCGAGTAATAACAATTGGGATGTGGGAGTTTGAAAATCTTGTGCTCTCCCCCACTTATCAAATGCCAATACTCCCCATAATATCAATAAGATCCTTAATGCTGTATACATAGCTGCTCCTCCCATCCCAAAGATCAACATAAAGAATCTTATATAGGAAAAAATTTTTTGATTTCTGAAAATTGAGGAATTATTTACAACTCATAAAAAGATTTTATTTTCATTTAGCTTTAGAATATATAATATGACACGTTTTTTATCTTCCATGTAGGTTCAGTTTAACATTTTAAATGTATGAGAGACAAAAGATTTTTTCCTATTTTTATTGATAGTATTTTGATTTGTTATGATAAATTATCATTTTAAAATTGAAGCTAACTCAAAATACTGTAAGATTCTCTCATCCCCTCTTCTCATATTGAATTCATTAAAAATCGCTTACTTATGGGTCATAAGTAGGGTTCGTATATGGATAAAAATTATTAAAAAAGAGAGTAAAAATACTTCTTATCAACCTCTCAAGTGTTAAGAATTATCGCACAAAACATTGGGGACTTGCAAAGTGTATGATGGTGTCGATTTATATCTTCATAAGTGTAAAGATGCTGATGTCTAAAGGCGTTAACAGTTATACCATTCACAGGCGCTGTCGTAAAATAGGCTTGTAGCGTGTTAAAGTATGTCTCTTTTAAATAAGTCCATGAATTGGCAATGTAAGTGTATTTTGTTTGAGACGCTCTGTTTTTCGTGAGGGAACTTACTCCATTAAAGAACATGATAAACAAAAGCATGAGATAATGCATAATCTTTTCATAAGATATTACCGTAGATACTTTAGAAAGATGCAAGGCCGAATCAAAAGAAAATATTTTTTTACTTGTTAAACTTTTTATTCCTCTCAAATCGATTGTACAGTTGTTTTAGAGATTACAAAAACAGACTTATACAATAATCTACCTTCGTCCAGCAAAAGCTATTACAGCAAGAAAAGTACACGCTTTATTAAGCAAGCAATATCATAAAACAACGAATAGACCAGCAATGGAGTGGAAAGTCCGTACTGAATTTATAATAATAGCACCCAACCACGCTTTTTGAAAAGGACAACGCGCTTTAAGATAAAAATCCTACACTAAATCCGTAATTTCTTACCTTTTTTACTAGAAAATTATATAGATAAAAAATCAATGCATTTTTTCTTAAAACAGTTGTAGCCAATTAACCTTTGTTTTTTTGTTTAGCTTATTTATAGAAGCAACTTGATCGAATGGTATCGGCTTATCAACCATGATAGGACCAATTTCTGGCAATTTAACTGCAACAGTTTTATTACGTTGTTCTTGTTCAACAGCAGCTGCTTTAGCTAATTCTTTTTTGTTCCCTGTATTGCGCTGCTCTTTTAACAAAACAGTTTCTCTTTTTTTCGCAACATTTTCCGACGCTAATGAATATGGGGCAGCATTTCCAGGAGTATAAGAGGACATTAAATATGCACCATCATAATATCCAACAGGTGCTTCAGCAACATATTCTACTTTAACATCTGCGACCCCCCTATCTACATACCCCAGTATTGTCGCAGCTTGCCTTGATAAATCAATGATTCTGTCTTTCATAAAAGGTCCGCGATCATTCACTCTAACAACGATTGAAGATCCATTTTTCAAATTAGTAACACGAGCATAGCTAGGTAAAGGCATTGTAGGATGAGCAGCAGTCAAAAGATTCATGTCATAAATTTCACCATTGGCAGTTAAACGTCCATGAAAATCTGAACCATACCAAGATGCTTCGCCAACACGTTTATAAGTTGGATCACTTTGAGGATAATACCACTTTCCTTTTATTTGATAAGGTTTACCAACAATCGCTCGTCCACGCTTTTTTTCTTCCGATTGATTCTTCTTATTGGAGACTTGTTGAGGTAGTACAGAAGTGTTTACGTTAATTGGTTTATTGTGATAGGAATCTTTTATTGAAAAATTCATAGTTTGGCTTGCGCAACAAGATACAAGTGACTGAGAAATGACAATCATAGAAAACAATTGAAGTGTTGGTTTAGTCATAAAAGTAATTTTCTTTTTTCTATTTGAAGGCATCTATTCAGTCCACTTATTTCTGTTAAGTACTACTGTAAAAACCACGTCACGCTTTTTGTACGCAACGGAAGAATTTACGTTTTTAAATGATTCCCCTCGCGTATATACCACTCTTGAATTGTCCCCTTTTATCAAAAAATTAACGTATTGTTAACTTTTTTATGGTTTTCATACGAAATAAATGTAGTCTAGTAGATGTTAAAAAGATTAAAAGTTAAACAAATCAACATCTTATAGAAAATTCATTTCATAATATAAATGTGAATAAGTGGTGATTTTAGCAACTGTTTTGCGAATCATGTAATGCAGTGGGTATTAAAAAAACCACCTAATGGATTGAGAAAATTAGAAACCACATATGCTGCCAACGCAGGTACAACCCTATCCGTAAGCTTAAAGCTCTTTTTTGTTGGAAAGGAGACAGTATAGCATCGCTCTATTCCAAAACAGCTGATAGAAAATGACAGACTATAGAATCAATAAAAACTTCAAAAAGAATCAAAACAAGAAAGATTCTTAAATTTTTTATAGCCTATTGATATTACTTAAATTTGGTGAGCGCGCAGGGATTCGAACCCTGGACCTACTGATTAAAAGTCAGTTGCTCTACCAGCTGAGCTACGCGCTCTCACACAAGCTATCTAGTTTGCATACTATCTAGTTTGCAGAAAGTGAAGGGAACATACGGTTGACTTTCCATTTGGTCAACACCTTTTGGAAAAAATATTATTATTTTCTTCAGTTATCAATAATTTTCCGTTTTCGCCCCTTTACTTCATCATTGTATAAGTACTCTTTAATCTTCTTTTTGAAGTTTCAATAAAGGAAAAATTTCACTGCAAAATATTGCATAGATTCGAAGCGTTAAAATTATGAGAAATACCCCCTTCCCCTCACATGGGTTGTTGAGCATAATGGGTAGAGAAGAAAAAATACCTTTTATTATAATATTATTTTTATATCTTTATATTTTAGTGTTCAATTTTCAAATATGAATACAGCTTTATAAGATAATATATTGATTTATAATAATTTATCATTTTTCACTTGAGTGAAAAGTCTCAAATATTGTAAGTTTTTCTCATTTCAAATCTTTTTTATATTGAAACAATAAAAAGCATTTTCTTGACCGATATAAGTGAGAGAATAAAACTATAAAAAAGAAATGAAAATACCTTTTATGCCTCCTTTTAATAACCAAAAATTATTGCAACATTAGGGGTCATGAAAATAGTATATAGCGGTTGACACGTTAGACTTGAAAATGGAACAATGAGCAACAATGGCTTTGAGAGTATGATTTTTGTTCATGTATAATGAATAATAACAAAAGCCAATTTATCCTATAGAATAAAGTAGATATGAAGCAAAATTTAGTCTCATTGAAAATATCCCGAATGACTATAAATTATGCTCACTATTAGAGCTGTAGATAATTTTACTAAGAATAAAAAAGCAGAAATAATATGCAGTATGCAAAATGATTTTAAGTGTTCTGAATATATAGAATGCCTTCTAGTTAACTTTTTTATATTAAAATTTACAAAATACGTAGATATATTTTTAGAAGAAAAGGATAATACTAGTCACAAAATTTAGTATAGGATAATTCAGTCAGAACTATAAAGTATATTTATACATTATTTAATATTAATGTATATATACAGTATATAAATAATAATTTAAATATATCTATAAATAAAAATATTTATTTATTAAATTATAAGATCAAAAACAAAGAAAATAATTTTGATTTGGCGATAAAAATTGTAAAAGTGCTATATATAAATGTATTTTTACTTTACTAATTTTTATTATTTTGATTGGAATATTGAATGTTAACATGTAAACAATATGAGCTACTCTTGTTTATTCATAACCATATAAAAGAAACTGGTGTTCCTCCTTCTTTTGAAGAAATGAAAAATGCATTAGAACTTTCTTCAAAGTCTGGTATTCATAAGCTCATTATAGCCTTAGAACAACGAGGTTTTATACGTCGCTTGCCCAATCGTGCTCGTGCTGTGGAGGTGATTCGACTCCCTGAAAAAATAACATTTAACCTTTCTTTAGCACGTAAAATTTCTCCCAGTATGATAGAAAGAAAGAAAAGAGAAATATCAAAAAGCTTGAGTCCCTTTGATGAAGAAGAAAAAAAAATATCACCATTCCTATTATGGGACGTATTTCTGCAAGCGTACCCGCCTCTGCTATACTGCAACAAATAAACAGCCTTTCTCTTCCACTCGATATGGTTAATACAGGTGAGCACTACGCATTAGAAGTTAAAGATGATTCTATGATGGAGGCTGGTATCCTTGATAAAGATACGATCATTGTGAAACGTCAAAATACAGCAATAACAGGTGAAATTATTGTTGCGTTTATTGATAAAAAAGAAGCCACATTAAAACGTTATAGACGCAAAGGAGCTTCTATTGCATTAGAAGCCGCAAATCCTCATTATGAAGTACGGACATACGAATCCGAGCGTGTAGAAATACAAGGCAAACTTACCGGTCTTATTCGAAAATATTAAAAAATAAACCTTATAGTACGCGATAGATATCGCAGTAAGAAACTGTTGAGTATTTTTTTATTGTGCCACACGCAATTGACTTCTTCTCCACAGCCAAAGGATGCCCCCAATTAGGTTTATAAACAATCCAGATCCTTATCGAGCGGGTTTCACTTTCCCCTCCCCCTCCATGTCCTTCTCTTACGCAAGGCTTGACAAGTAAGTTTTATTCACCACGTACTTTGAAAAGAACTTAAATGCTTTGAAGGAAGCAGCCTTATATCATCATCCTCAATGACGGAATTTTACGATATAATAAGACAAAATTGTATGCATGCATAAAAACATATAAAATTTTGTAGAAAAAAATCAAATAACTTTGTAACAGATTGTATTGCATAGGTATAAAAATAAAGAACATTATTTTTAAGTTAATAAAAGCGTAACTCAATCATTCATAGTAATTGTAGGATCATCATGGTAGCACCTCGTATTAGTTTTGTCTCCCTCGGATGCCCAAAAGCACTCGTAGATTCTGAGCGAATTATTACACGCCTTCGCTCTGAAGGGTATGATATTTCACGTCAACATCAAGGAGCTGATGTCGTTATTGTGAATACCTGTGGTTTTCTTGATTCAGCAAGGAGAGAATCATTAGCCAATATTGATGAAGCTCTTAAAAAAAATGGAAAAGTTATTGTAACAGGGTGTCTTGGTGCTGATCCTGATGCTATTCGCCAAACATATCCTAATGTATTGGCTATTACAAAACCGCAAGCTTATGAAAGCGTTATAGAAGCTGTTCATACAGCAATTCCTCCTGTTCATGATCCTTTTCTTGATTTAGTTCCTCCCCAAGGTATTCGTTTAACACCTCGCCATTACGCCTACTTAAAGATTTCTGAAGGATGCTCTAATCGGTGTAGTTTTTGTATCATCCCTACTTTGCGTGGTGATCTCACTTCACGTCCCATCAGCGATGTTCTTCGTGAAGCTGAAAAACTCGTGCAAGCGGGTGTAAAAGAACTTTTGGTTATTTCACAAGATACGAGTGCTTATGGTGTTGATCTTAAATATCTCGAAAATTCTTGGAAAGATCGTACAATCAAAACGAAATTCTTTGATCTTTGTCGTGAACTAGGCGATATGGGTATTTGGGTACGTATGCATTACGTTTATCCTTATCCCCATGTTGATGAAGTTATCGAACTTATGGCTGCAAAAAAAATTCTTCCTTATCTGGATATACCTTTTCAGCATGCATCACCGACTGTTTTGCATCACATGAAGCGTCCCGCACTTATGGAAAAAACAAATCGTAGAATTGAAAAATGGCGGAAAATATGTCCAGATCTTACTTTGCGATCAACATTTATCGTTGGTTTTCCTGGTGAAACGAATGAAGATTTTAATATACTTCTAGAATGGCTAGAAGAAGCAAAAATTGAACGCGCGGGGTGCTTTAAATATGAAGAAGTAAAAGGAGCTGCCGCAAATGATTTGGGATTAGAAAATATTCCTGAAGAGGTGAAAGAAAACCGCTGGCATCGTTTTATGGCAAGACAACAACAAATTTCTACACATCTTTTAAAGAAAAAAATTGGAAAAAGACTCCGAGTGCTTATCGATGAAAGTCAAGGAAAAATTGCCAAAGGACGTAGTCAGTACGATGCTCCAGAAATAGATGGTGTTGTCCATATATCATCACGACGCCCACTGCGTGTTGGTGAATTTGTCACCGTTAAAATCGAACAATCGGATGCCTATGACCTTTATGGTATAGCAGTTTAAAAATTTAACTCCTTCCCTGTCCTCAATGATGAAGATTTCTATTAGCATCGGTTTATAAAAAAATCAGCTACTCACAATCGAACTTGATCACTTATATAGCTCACTTCATGAGAATTTACGAGCAATCCTTGCTCTGAATGTTTGCTATACACTCCCAAAATACCAAGCAGTTATATATTCTCTTAATTTAATGCCTTAAATGAGCTTTAAATGGCGGTGACGGCGGCGCAAAAGAATAAAATCCACAAGGTTCACCATCTTTAATTAACAAAAGAGCAAATCGACAACCGTACTATTTTCCCATTTTTCATATTACGACAGTCATTGGTTAGTGAAAGGAAACTTTTTTCAAGAGTGTTTTATGCACACAAGAATTTCCTTTGTGATATGCAGGCAGATGTTTTTTATAGATGCAATATAAGAGAATTTGAAACAAAACAATCTGGCGGTATTTAAATTAAAAAACAATAAATTATCATTATAAATAAGTATCTTATCGTAAATTCTTTGAACTTATTTTTTTAAATATCTAATTTTTATTAACACGTTTTAAAATCAAAGAATTTCTTATCAAGCAAATGACTTGGGCGTACATTTGTTAAAGCGCGAATCATCGTATCTTTACGTCCTGGCATTTGTCTTTCTATATTTTTCAGCATTTCTTTCATTGCATTACGTTGTAATCCATCTTGACTACCGCAAAGATTACAAGGAATAATTGGAAATTGCATTTCTTGAGAAAATTTTTCCATATCTTCCTCAGCAGCATAAACAAGAGGACGTAACACAAAAAGATCTCCTTCATCATTTTTAAGTTTTCCAGGCATGGCAGCTAATCGGCCACCATGAAACAAATTCATAAAAAATGTTTCTAAAACATCATCACGATGATGACCTAAAACTAATGCAGAACATCCCTCTTCACGTGCAATACGATAGAGATTACCACGTCGTAATCGAGAACAAAGTGAACAATATGTCTGCGACTCTGCCAATTTATCTGTAACAATGGAATAAGTATCCTGATATTCAATACGATATGGAATTTTATAAGAACTTAAAAAATCCGGAAGAATATGCTTAGGAAATCCTGGTTGCCCTTGATCAAGATTACAGGCAAGAATTTCAACGGATAAAAGACCTCGCCACTTTAAGTCTAAAAGAAGCGCTAATAAACCATAAGAGTCTTTTCCACCCGATAAAGCAACAAGCCATTTTTTCCCTGTAGAGAGCATAGAAAAATCATCCAAAGCTTGTCGCATATGACGTAAAAGTCGTTTGCGCAATTTATTAAATTCTACGCTTGAAGGAGCAACACGAAACATTGGATGACAATTATCTGCTTCGCTTATTAAAGGATCATCTCTCCCTTTGTTTTCTTCTATTGCCTGATATTCAACTGAAACATCATTCATAATACCATATCCTGCACAATAAACGGCTCGTTTTGCAAAGATAAAAACAAATATTAAAGCAAGCTTACATTTATGTTTTTTGAATTTATAAATTAGATACACAAAAAAGAAATGGAACTATACAAATTTATGACTATAAAAACATAGCAATAAACTTAATATAGAACCATTTACAAAAAGAACTTATTAACTTCAAATATTGTAAGAATAACACAATATTTTGAAGTTATCATAATAGAAGAGAGAAATAATTTCTCTTACAGAAAAATTATCGAGAATAAAATTCAACAACCAAATTAGGTTCCATTTGCACAGCATAAGGAACATCTGCAAAAGCAGGAATACGTGTAAAGGTTGCTTTCATCTGTTTATGATCTGCTTCAATATAATCAGGGACATCACGTTCTGCCAATTGCACTGATTCTAACACTAAAACAAGTTGTTTCGATTTTTCCCGAACCTCAATAACATCACCTGGTTTACAACGATAAGATTGAATGTTTGTGCGCCGCCCATTGACATTAACATGACCGTGATTGATAAATTGGCGAGAAGCAAAAATCGTAGGTACGAATTTTGCACGATAAACAACAGCATCCAAACGTGATTCTAACAGACCGATAAGATTTTCGCCAGTATCGCCCCGTCGACGAGCTGCCTCTTCATAGGTTTTATGAAATTGTTTTTCTGAAATATCTCCATAAAACCCTTTCAATTTCTGTTTAGCGCGCAACTGAACCCCATAGTCAGAAAGTTTTCCTTTACGACGCTGTCCATGCTGACCTGGACCATAATCACGACGATTGACAGGAGATTTTGGACGCCCCCAAATATTTTCTCCCATACGACGGTCAATTTTATACTTTGTTGTTTCGCGTTTACTCATCGCATTTCCTTATAAAATAAAACACGAGATCTTAAGACCCCAAGGAAACGCGCCCTCCTCTGCCTTTAAATACTAAAGACTGACAGAATACCTTAACATATCAATATGCAAAGTTATCCACGGGACACGTCAATTAATGCTATTTTCTTGAAAAAATAGCTAGATCATCATTATTGGTCTCGTAACCCAAAGTCAACTCCTTTCATGAGTTTTAAGCCAAATCCTTTAAACAAATTCTCCGTTAAAGAAGTGATATTTTTCGATGTCAACAACGCAAAATCTTGATATTTCTTTATATATTGATGGTGTATCTTTCCCGACAATGGTAGTAAAGATCTGATATGTTTGGCGATCGCTTTCGCCGGATCAATCCACTCAACGGACCATAAAGCATGTTCACGAAAGAAATTAATCAAAAAAGGATAATGTGTGCAGGCTAAAACAATAACATCCGTATATTGTCCATTTTTTTCCACAAAACATGGCAGGATTTCTTTTCTTAACTCTTCTGGATCGATAGATTTTCCCCGTAAATAATCTTCAGCAAGTCCAGCCAGCTTTTTACTTCCCACAAGCTGAACATGACACTGTCTAGCAAAAGAGTTAATTAATCCATTTGTATAAGCACGTTTAACTGTTCCAGGAGTCGCTAATACGGAAATAAAACCAGATTTTGTTTGTTCAGCAGCTGATTTAATTGCAGGAACCGTTCCTACAAAAGGGACATGAGGAAAATTCTGTCGTAAATCTGCTATCATCAGTGTAGAAACAGTGTTGCAAGCAATCACACATAAAGCTGGATTGTAACGTGTTAAAAGATTTGTAAAAATCTTCAAAATACGCTCTTTCAAAATATTTTCTTTCCAATTTCCATAAGGAAATCCTGCATCATCAGCAACATAGATAAATTGCATGTCAGGGATAAGAACACGCGCTTCCCTGAACACTGTTAAACCACCAATACCGCTATCAAAAAAAAGAACAGGTCGTTCATCCATTAGTTTTCACACTTATTTTTAATTTTTTTACGATCACGCTCTTCCGGTGCTCTACTCCCCCGTGGATATTGTGGCGAAAAATGATCCAAAGAAGATATAATGCCTCGCAATAAACGAACCTCAGGTTCACTAAAGTTAGCGCGCGTAAAAACAGAGCGCAAATTTGCAAGCATTACTTCTTTACGTTCTGGTGGTCTAAAATACCCACGGATATTCAAAGCCTCTTCTAACTGAGATAAAAAACCATGGAATATTGTTTTATTTGCAGGTTCCATCTCTGCTGCACGAAATGCCGTATCGCTGACATTCTCTAAACCAGTTTTCATCCATTCGTAAGACATTAAAAGAACCGCTTGCGCAATATTAAGTGACGCAAAAGCAGGATTAACTGGAAAAGTAATAATTTCATCAACAAGGCTGATTTCATCATTTTCTAGTCCCCATCTCTCTCTTCCAAAGACAATCCCGGTCTTATGTCCGATACTTTCACGCTGACGTAATACGCTTGCTGCTTCGACAGCACTTTTTACAGTTTTAAATCCACATCTTTCACGTGCTGTTGTGGCAAAAACATAGTGTAAATCTGCAATTGAATCACGCAATGTGTTAAAAATTACAGCATTGTTAATGACATGATCAGCTTTACTTGCAGCAGCTCTAGCTTTTTCATTTGGAAACATTTCTCGAGGTTTGACTAATCGAAGCTTAGAAAGCCCAAAATTTGCCATTGCCCTTGCGACCATACCAATGTTTTCAGGAAGCTGCGGTTCAACTAAAATAATAATGGGACCATTTGTTAAATTTTCACGATTCCTATTCGTTCCTGCCATCAATTTTACCTAGTTTCACTTAAACTATCTCCCTCTCCACTATTTTTACGAAACCTTTTTCACAATACTCTAATGCTGTTTAATAATAAATTATAGATAATCTATCTTTTCATTCAAAGATAATAGTTTCTAAACCTAATAATAAATTTTAAAAGCCATTAAAGTGAACGATGGAATTTATAACAATTTATATAAGATATCGTAGCGTTTTTTACATCAATTTTATCTTTTTTAATAGGGAACAGCCCCTGTAAATCATAATCTCAGTTGAATTATGAAATCATAAATCCTAAAAAAGGGATATGCACTTTATTCCCAAACTTTTTCCTGCAAAGCTTATCCGTCGTTATAAACGTTTTCTTGCGGATGTTCAACAAGATGATCAGCATGTCCTCACCGTGTCTGTACCTAATACAGGATCAATGCTTGGATTAACAGCTTTCAACACCAATATTTGGCTTTCTTATCATAACAACATCAAACGAAAATATGCCTATCAATTAGAAATTATTGAAGCCGATAATACTTTGGTTGGCATTAATACTTCTTTACCCAATAAACTTGCGTTAGAAGCAATTCAAAACGGATTACTACCAGAATTAAGTGGATATAAAACAATTTTAAAAGAACAACGCTATGGGACACAATCACGAATTGACTTTCTTTTACGTGATGACATTCTTCCTGATTGTTACCTAGAAGTCAAAAATGTTCATTTTATTCGTCAGAAAGGATTAGCAGAATTTCCTGATAGCGAAACAAAACGTGGTGCACGTCACCTTGATGAGCTCGTAGGAGTTGTACAACAAGGAAAACGAGCTGCTATGCTTTATATTATTCAACGAGAAGATTGCTCAGCTTTTACAATTTGTCATGATCTTGATCCACTCTATGGACGTAAGTTTGATTTAGCATTAAAATCAGGAGTAGAATGTTATGCTGTAAAGTGTCATGTAAGTGTAGAAGGCATTTTTCCGATTCAGAGAGTAAAAATAGAAAATAGAAGAAACAATGACTGAGTATATCGAATATAATAAAATCCCTTTAAAATTTAATGGAAAAATCCGCATTTTCGATGATTATGCTTTTGCTAAAATGCGTGAAGTTGGTCGTATTGCTGCAGAATGCCTTGATGCGCTTACAGATATTATTAAGCCGGGCGTTACTACGCAAGAAATAGATGATTTTGTATTTATTTTTGGAGCTAAGCGAGGAGCACTTCCTGCTGATCTAAATTATCATGGATACAGCCATTCATGCTGTACATCTATCAATCACGTTGTCTGCCATGGCATTCCCAATAAAAGACCTTTGCAAAAAGGTGATATTGTAAATGTTGATGTAACCTTTATCCTTGATGGTTGGCATGGGGATTCAAGCCGAATGTATCCTGTTGGAAAAATTAGGCGTGCAGCAGAACGCTTGCTAAAAATAACCTATGAAAGTCTTATGCAAGGAATCGCTGTCGTTAAGCCTGGAGTAACGACAGGTGATATTGGGGCAGCCATTCAACAGTATGCTGAATCTGAACGCTGTTCAATTGTGAGAGATTTTTGCGGACATGGTATCGGCCAGCTTTTTCATGATGCTCCCAATATCCTCCATTATGGAAATCCTGGAGAAGGAGTTGAATTAAAACAAGGTATGATGTTTACAATTGAGCCTATGATTAACCTTGGTAAACCACAAGTTAAGATTTTATCTGACGGTTGGACTGCTGTTACCCGTGACCGCTCTCTGACAGCACAATATGAACATACAATTGGTGTTACAAATGAAGGGTATGAAATATTTACACAATCTCCTAAAAATATTTTTTATATTCCAAATTCGCATACCTAACGCAATGTAGAGATGTTATGGCTAAAAAATTAAATCAAAAGGAAGATACTCAAAGTAATCACTTTGCATTAACATCGAGTTCTCCACTCACCCCAGTATCAGAAAGAAAAAGTGAAGAGCCTCAGAAAAACGCACAGCTTCATAAACATTATCAAGGCCATCGTGAACGTCTTCGGAAGCGCTATTTAAAGTCAAAAGGAAATGCAATTGAAGATTATGAATATCTTGAATTATTGCTTTTTCGCACAATACCCCGTGCAAACACAAAACCCATAGCTAAAAATTTGATAGCACGTTTTGGTTCATTAGCTGATGTGTTGGGAGCGGATATTCACCGACTTCAAGAAATTCCAGGATGTGGTCCCGCCACTGCAGTTGATTTAAAAATTATTTCAGATGTTGCTGGACGTCTTGCTCGTGCGCAATTGTTTAAGCGCGATATTTTTTCATCATGGGATAAAGTGTTAGCGTATTGTAAGGCTGTTATGGCTCACGAAACACGTGAACAATTTCGTATTTTGTTTCTTGATAAGAAAAACGGCTTACTTGCTGATGAGGTACAACAAACTGGAACCATTGATCATACCCCTGTTTATCCTCGTGAAGTTATTTCTCGAGCTTTAGAGTTATCCGCATCAGGACTTATCTTAGTCCACAATCACCCTTCTGGCGATTCCACCCCCTCTAATGCAGATATAACAATGACATATAGATTAAAAGATGCAGCAAATGCATTAGGAATTATTATCCATGACCATCTTATTATTGCACGAAATAACCATACGAGTTTTAAAGCGTTAAAACTTATATAAATCTTATGGGATAAAAAAGACTTCATTCAACTATGAATAACGAATCAATTTTCTAAATCAATATCTAATATAGCCATTGAGAAATTATAGGAGAGCTCATCTTCATCTTCATCTCGATAGATAATGCCTAAAAACTCATCTCCCATATAAACCTCACAAGAATCACTCTTTTTAGGCCGTGCTCTGACTTGCAATGCTGAGTTTTGGAATATATTTTTAAAATAATTATCAAGTTTTTTTATTTCATCAGCATTCACTATGCTCTCCTGTTTTTTTGAAACGATTAAAATAATTGCGTGTCGTGCAAATAAGACACTCTTATGATTCTGTAAAGTCAGTAAAAAAGCATAATCTGAATATTTACTTAATATTACATATATTCACAACGTTCTTTATACATTCATAAAGAACGTTTACAAAAGGAGTCTATCATTATTAAATATACCCGTATAGATTAAAAAATGGCAAAAAAAACTGTATATTTTTAATAATTTTACTTTATCTCCAATTTTAGCATCTGTATTTAAAACGCATATTCGTAAAAATAAATTGATCAATAATTTATAATTTTGTTTATTTTATAAAAAATACAAATAAAAATATTTTTTTATTTAAAACTACATTTTTTAGCAAAAAATATTTATTACATCATTCGAAAATAATTCTTTTTAATAACCTTTAAATTATAATTATCTAATCTTAGAAGAAATACGTCTCTGGAAAATATGCAAAATAAGCTAATAAGAGTTTATTTTTCTTTTCATTTTTTATAAAAACTTATGTCACAACAGAAAGATTTTTTAATAAGCTTTTTTCAATTTATACGAAATAAAAATATTGGGTATTTCTGTAAATTCTAAAAGCTATGAAGAGTTCTTATTTTATAGGATAACGAGAAAGAAAATCGATAACGCCTTTTTTATAAACTTTATCGCCTACAGCAAACATATGATCTCGATCAGGAATTGATAAAGCTTCACCACAAGGCAACAAGGCTGCCAATGGCTCTGCATCACCTCCAATTTCATCTAATGAACCAACGGCAACAAGTGCTGGTTGTTTGATTTTGTAAACTTCAGACACCGTTAACTCCTGTTTTGATGTAATGATACAAGCAGCAAGAGCACGCCTATCGCTTTTCGTTTGATCTGCAAATTTACGGAACATTAAACCGCGCGTATTGGTAATAGTGGAAATATCTTCTGCTAAAAGGGCCTCAGCAACAGGCTCCCAATTTCCTGCTCCCGTCACCATACCAATACCTAAACCACCAAAAATAACACTGTGTACATATGTTGGATGCAAAAGAGCCATGAAAGCACTAATACGAGCCCCCATAGAATATCCCATAACATGGGCTTTAGATAACTCTAAATGCTGCAGTAACTTTACTGCGTCGCCAGCCATAGCTTGAGGTGTATAAAAGACAGGATCATAACTTTTAACTGAATCTCCGTGACCGCGATTATCAAGAGCAATAACACGATATCCTGCTTCAGTGAGAATACGAAACCAACCCGTTGCATACCAATTCACCCGTGCAGAAGATCCAAAACCATGGATCAACAAAATAGGCGCGCCCTGCCCTTCTTCTCGATAAGCAAATCGCAAACCATTATATTCAAAAAAACGAATATCTTCAGCGGTCATTTTTTATTGCACTTTCCACAAAGTACAGGATGAATAACACGTTGTCCTTTTTGTATCTTTTTTTTAGAAACTTCACCAGCGTTAATTTCAAGTGCAAAAGCTGCAGGAACTTCTGATGAAATGGTATTTGTTGAAAGTGGAGAAGTATTTTCAATAATCGATACAATAATTCCCTCAGAGTTTAAGAAAATCATATCTAAAGGTAAAGGCGTATTTGCCATCCACATAAAAATTTTCTGCTCATCTCCCGATCGAGAACTTTTTAGCTGCTTAAAGAGCATTGCACGATCGCGTGGAAAATCAGTTCGATACATTAAACCAGCTGCTGCTTGAGATGGCGTAAAAGCAATCTCTACCTTATAAAAAACCGAACCTTGCTTTGTATGTATTTCTAAAGGAATTGGATGCACAGGAATCTCTATGGGCTCCTTTGCTACAACAACACGCATATCTAACATAAAAAGCATCACCAATAAAACAATATGCCCCTTTTTAAAAGGCTTTAACATTCTTGTCTCCACCACAGAAAAATTTTAAATTTTGTTTCTAAAATAAAAGGTACCAGAGTTTAAAAGTCAAAAAAAAGAGGATTGCTTCCTTGTTGTTTTCTAGTTTCTTTCAACGTAATATGCGAAATTTTCTTCATTTGGTTTATGGATTCACGAGAGCCATATTTTCTTTAAAAATCTACCTCTATAGCAATTTACGGAATAACCATCTTTAAAAATATAGAAAACATACTGATTTCACTCGTGAAATTCAATGCGTAGCTAAAGGAATGCCTATGTCCGGATAAATCTCTGCTGTCATTAAACCTTTTTCTCCTTTACCAAAACGTACAAGAACAACTTGGCCAGAACGAAGCTCTGCTAAACCAAAACGGCGCAATGTTTCCATATGAATAAAAATATCTTCTGTTCCTTGCCCACGGCTAAGAAAACCGTATCCTTTGTCACGATTAAACCATTTAACAATTGCTCGTTCTAGTCCACTTTCTGGAGTAACAACAACATGGGTACGGGCAGGAACTTCTGATGGATGAATTGCTGAAGAACAATCTATGGATTTCACCTGAACGCACTTTAACCCTCGTTCAGTTTTTTCCACAGCACAAATGACTTTAGCTCCCTCTAAAGCTGTTTGAAAACCATCCCTTCGCATTACCGTAACATGCAATAATATATCGGGAAAATGAGGTAAATCAGGTACAATAAATCCATACCCCTTACTACCATCAAACCACTTAATGACACCACTGATTTCGATAATCTCCCCACAAGCACCTATACTATCCTCAGATGGGGAACAATCCTTTAATGCATCCTTACTCGTCATAATAACGTGATCCTGTAGCTTATAAATTGTACGATATTGATTCTCTAAGTTTAAGTAAACATTGCTCTTGTATCAACACGCAAGCCCCAAGATAAGATTTCCCCACATTGTCGTATCTTCTATGTTAATGTCAGAGAATATCAACATGAATATTTATAAAACTATTTGATTGTACACTTTACATACCTTACAAGGGGTGCCCTACAAAAGAGGTCATATAAAAGTTTTTTTACATAATGATATTTTGATTAATGTGTAACTTGCATGATGAAGAAGTTCAATATAAGGTGAAAAAACGACAATTCAATTAAGGAAAATGCGCAATGCAATTGAAGAAAATCCTTACGATAATCGCAGCATTTATGGCATTTACAGCAAATGTTTATGCGAATGAACCTATTAAGATTGGTGTTTATCTTCCATTAAGTGGTCAAAATGCATTTGGAGGTCAGCTTGAAATTAGAGGTATAGAATTAGCCCATAAAAAAGTTCCAGAAATTTTAGGACGTAAAGTGGAACTTGTTATTATTGATAACAAATCTGATAAAGTAGAAGCGGCTAATGCTGTTATGCGTTTAACAGCAAGTGAAAAAGTGAGTGGAATCATTGGTAGCTATGGTTCTTCACTCTCGTTAGCAGGTGGTGAAATATCTGAAAAGGCAAAGACTCCAACCATTACAACGTCCTCAACAAGTCCCCTTGTTACACAGGGTAAAAAATATTACTTTCGTGCTTGCTTTATTGATTCCTATCAAGGAGTAGGAATCGCAACTTATGTAAGCCAAACTTTACACGCAAAAAAGGCTGCTATCCTTAAAGATATTTCAAGCGATTATGCTATTGGTCTTGCAAGTTATTTTACGCGTGCTTTCAAAAAATTAGGTGGTGAAGTTATCTCAAATTTAAATTATAATTCTGGAGATCAGGACTTTTCAGCTGTTCTCACGCAAATTATCGCCCAGAAACCTGATATCTTATTCATTCCATCTTACTTTTCTGAAGGTGCTATCATCATGAAACAAGCACGAGAATTAGGAGCGAAGTTTCAAATTATGGGTGGAGATGCTATGGATAATCCAGAAACCATTACGATTGCAGGAAAAGCTGCAGAAGGTTTCTTACATACGACACTTCCCTATAGTGAGTATATGCCAAATATGTCAGTAGCTGCGCAAGAATTCACAAAAGAATGGAAAAAAGCTTACCCTGACAAAGAACCAAATATCAATTCTGTTTTGGGATACACGAGTTATATGATGTTCATGAAGGCTATTGAAAATGCTGGTAGCACTGATCGTGAAAAAATTACTATCGCACTTAGCAAATTAAAAGATTTTCCTACCCCCTTTGGGGATATGTCAATGGATGAAAATCATAACCCTAAAATTCCTATTGGTATCATTAAAATACAGGATGGAAAACGTGTTTATTTAGAAGAAGTTAAACCTGCTTTTTAATTAAAAAGTTTTATTTACTAAAATGCAAGAATTGGTTGAGGATTTTTTTCTCAACCAAAAACTTAGAAATTTCTTATTATCCTATGTAAATTAACAAATGTGGAAGGATGAGAGATGAGCACTGAAATGTTCATCCAGTACTTTTTTAATGCACTGGCATTGGGATCTCTTTATGGGCTTATTGCTATTGGCTACACCATGGTCTACGGTATACTGAGACTCATTAATTTTGCTCACGGTGATATCTTTATGCTGGGAGCATATTTTGTTTTCTTTTCCACAATTGGCTTTATGCCTGCTTGGGTAGCTTTTCTTCTTTTGTTTTTTGCTGCTCTTGTTTATTATTCGGTCTTTATAGGCTTTAAAAGGCGTCCTCCAATTTATTGGATTGCTGCTTTTTTAATTCTTGCGCTAGGATTTGTTTATTATTTTAAAATTTCCCCGCAAGATTTTACACCGATTTGGGTTTTAGCTCTTTGTTTTTCCATTTTTATTACAAGTGCTGTGGGTGTTGCTGTTGATCAATTTGCTTATAAACCTCTACGCCATGCTCCGCGTATTTCGGCACTTATCGGTGCAATTGGTGTTTCTTTTTTTATTGAAAATCTTGCTACTGTACTCTTTAGTGGTGTTCCGAAAGGTGTACAACAGCCAGATTTTCTTGTAACACCATTTTTATGGCATCTAGGATCAGGAGCAGATGGTATCATCAGAATTGCTCCCATGTCTCTGATCGTTCCCTTTGTGTCATTAATTCTTATTTTATTACTATTATGGATTATCCATAAAACAAAACCGGGTCTTGCTATGCGCGCAATCTCCCATGATATTGAAACAACACGTTTGATGGGTGTGTCTGTCAATAAAGTTATTGCGTTTACATTTGGAATAGGCTCAGCTCTTGCCGCCATAGCTGGCATTATGTGGTCTTTACGTTATCCTCAAATTCAGCCTTATATGGGTGTTCTTCCTGGTCTCAAAGCATTTATCGCTGCTGTTATCGGAGGTATTGGTTCGATACCAGGTGCAATGTTGGGAGGATTATTATTAGGGTTTATTGAAATTATGATTATCGCATTTTTCCCCGCGCTATCTGGATATCGAGATGCCTTCGCTTTCATTTTATTGATTCTGATTCTATTGATATTGCCCACAGGATTAATGGGTAAAAGAAATCAGGAGAAAATCTAATGGCAAAGTCAGCGACAACTGTTTTATCGTGTATAAGTGTTTTAGTTCTCATAGGTTTTTTATTTTATGCTGATAGCCATTTTAATGACTATACGCTTCGTATCATCAATCTGATTGCTATTAATGCGATATTGGCAATTTCGCTTAATTTGATTTACGGTTTCACAGGTATGTTTTCTCTTGGACATGCTGGATTTATGGCTATTGGTGCTTATGTTTGCGCAATTTTACTTCTTTCCCCTGAACAAAAAGAAATGATGTGGATTCTTGAGCCTATTGCTGAACCATTATATCATTTGCAGTTACCTTTTTTTATCGCTGTTGTTGTAAGTGGTTTGTGTGCTGCTGTTGTAGGTTTATTAATTGCTTTACCAATATTGCGTCTTGGTGGCGATTATCTTGGAATTGCAACATTAGGTTTTGCGGAAATTATTCGCATTGTCATTACGAACGCAACATCGCTCACAAATGGCTCTTTGGGAATCAAAGGAATACCTCAAAATGCAACATTATGGTGGAACTATGGTTGGCTAGCATTTACAGTTCTCTTTATTGTCCTCTTACTGCAAAGTAATACTGGTAACGTATTACGTGCTATTCGTGATGATGAAATAGCTGCGAAAACTATGGGAATTAATGCTTTTTTCTACCGTAGTTTTTCCTTTACTGTTGGAGCGTTTTTTGCAGGTATAGGTGGCGCATTAATGGCGGCTCTTATTTCAACCATTGATCCAAAAATGTTTAATTTTCTTCTGACTTTTAATATTTTAATGATTGTTGTTGCTGGTGGTCTCGGTTCAATTACAGGGAGCATTATTGGCAGCATTATTATTACAGTCATGCTTGAATGGCTTCGTATTATTGAAAGTCCATTTGACTTAGGTTTTATACATATTCCAGAAACCCCAGGGCTTCGTATGGTTGTTTTTTCCCTTTTATTGCTGGTAATTATCTTGTTTTGGAGAAAAGGGTTAATGGGACAACGAGAATTTTCATGGAATGGAATTTATAGCTTTTTGACACGCAAAAAGCTTTCTAATACTGAGGGAAAGCTATGAACGACAATATCCTTTCACTCAATAATATTGTAATGCGTTTTGGCGGATTAGTTGCTGTAAATAATGTTAATATGGCAATTAAACGAGGAAGTATTACTGGATTAATTGGTCCCAATGGTGCTGGAAAAACAACAGTTTTCAATATGATTTCTGGATTTTATGCTCCTACAAGCGGCATCATTCTTTTTGATGAGAAAAAAATTTCTGGAGCGTCTCCTTATATTATCTGTAGAAGCCATATTGCCAGAACATTTCAAAATATTCGTCTTTTCTCAGGGTTAACGGTTTTGCAGAATGTTATGGTAGGAGCGCATGTTCGACAAAAATATCCTTGGTTTTCTTCAGCTCTCTTTTTTTCAAAAGCAATAAAAGAAAAGAAGGAAGTTTATAAAAATTCCTTGGAGCTCCTTGAACAGCTACAACTTGATCACCTTGCCAATCAATCGGCAACAGCTTTACCTTATGGTGTGCAACGACGTCTAGAAATTGCACGTGCGTTAGCCACAAAGCCCAAATTGCTTCTTCTTGATGAACCTGTTGCTGGCATGAATCCACAAGAAAGTGAAGATCTTAGAAAATTCATAGCAAAAGTGCAAAAAGACTTTGATCTTACAATTCTTCTTATTGAGCACGATATGAAAGTGGTTATGGGGCTTTGCCAACATATTTTGGTTATGGAATATGGCTGTTGCATTGCCAGTGGTACACCAGATGAAATTCGTAATAACCCTAAAGTTATTGAAGCTTATCTTGGCGGAGATGTTTATGGATATTCTTAAAATAAAAAATCTTTACGTTCATTATGGCGCCATTAAAGCTGTCCAAAATCTTTCTATGTCCATAAAGCGGGGCAGTATTGTCACTTTAATTGGAGCCAATGGTGCAGGAAAAAGCAGTATTGTACGTTCTATTACAGGGCTTAATCGCTCTGTTTATGGAGAAATTACCTATAACGGCAAATCTATTATTAAAAAATCACCAGAAGAGATTTTGCGATTAGGGATTGCTCTAAGCCCTGAAGGACGACGTATCATGCCCCATCTCACTGTTTTAGAGAATCTTCATCTAGGCGCTTATATTCGTCACGATAAGCAGGGAGTTTCCCGTGATATTGAATGGATATTTGACCTTTTTCCGCGCCTACGTGAAAGAGCAAAACAGTTGGGAGGAACAATGTCAGGTGGTGAACAACAGATGGTTGCTGTGGGCCGTGCACTTATGAGCAATCCTGATATGGTCATATTAGATGAACCCTCGTTGGGGTTAGCACCACTTCTCGTTCGAGAAATTTTTTCGATTATTCGAAAAATTAATGATATGGGAAAAACTGTTCTTCTTATTGAACAAAATGCATTTGCTGCACTTTCCATAGCTGACTATGCTTATATTTTAGAGGTAGGACATATTTTATTTCACGGTGAAGGAAAAACTATGCTCTCTGATTCGCGTGTTAAAGAAGCCTATCTTGGTGGGTAAGACTACGAATTAAGGAAATAGAGCTCATCCCTCCACCTTTTAAAAAAGCATTTCTCATTAAGGATGAGAAATGCTCCTTTGTGGATTTTGACTATTACATCCACCATTTTTCTGCACTGAATATTCCTGCTTCTTGTTCAATAATGTGCGCTATCTGAAAAATGACTTCTTCAGAAAAAGGTTTACCAATCAATTGCAATCCTAGAGGTAAACCATTTGATGACAGACCAGCAGGAACAGAAATTCCTGGTAAACCAGCCATATTAACTGGTACCGTAAAAATATCATTAAGATACATTGCTACAGCATCATTTTTTATTTTTTCATCAGCAATACCAAAAGCAGGTGTTGGTGTTGCTGGTGTCAAAATAGCATCAATGCCTGAAGCAAAACATTGATCAAAATCACGTTTTACGAGTGTTCTTACTTTTTGAGCTCTTAAATAACAGGCATCATAATAACCTGATGAAAGAACATAAGTCCCAACCAGAATGCGCCGTTTGACTTCATCACCAAAACCAACAGAACGCGTATTTTCATACATCTCAATGATGTCTTTTCCAGGCATGCGCAAACCAAAACGCACACCATCATAACGCGCTAAATTAGAAGAGGCTTCTGCAGGAGCTATAATGTAATAAGAAGGTAGAGCATATTTTGTATGGGGCAAAGAAATATCTTTAATCTCAGCACCTGCTTCTTTTAACCAATTTATTCCTTTTTGCCAAAGCTCAATAATTTCTGGAGACATTCCATCCACATGATATTCTTTTGGAATACCGATTTTCATTCCTTTGATTGATTGACCAAGATAACTTTCATAATCAGGAACTGGTAAATTGACGGAAGTAGAATCTTTTTCATCAAAAGAGGCCATTGATCTGAGTAAGATAGCACAATCACGAACATCTCTAGCAACAGGTCCAGCTTGATCAAGAGATGAAGCAAACGCGACAACGCCCCATCGCGAACAACGTCCATAAGTTGGCTTTATTCCTACAGTTCCAGTAAAAGCTGCTGGTTGACGTATTGAGCCACCTGTATCGGTTGCAGTTGCACCAGCACAAATTTGTGCAGCAACAGCGGCTGCGGATCCCCCCGAAGAACCACCGGGTACGAGTTTTTCATTTGAGCCTTTTTTTCTCCATGGACTAATAACGGGACCATAATATGATGTTTCGTTGGATGAGCCCATAGCAAACTCATCCATATTAAGTTTTCCTAACATCACAGCACCATCTTGCCATAAATTAGCCGTGACAGTTGATTCATAGTGCGGTTTAAAACCATCAAGGATATTTGAACAGGCTTGAGTATGAACACCATAGGTTGCAAAAAGATCTTTAATCCCCAAGGGAATTCCTTCCAAAAGCCCTCCCTGTCCTTTCGCTAAGCGACTGTCTGATTCAGCAGCCATTTTCATTGCCTGTTCTGCTGTTATTGTTACATAAGCATTCAAAGTTGGATTCGCCAACTCTATTGCTTGTAAATAAGCTTCCGTTAATTCTGTTGCTTTGAGATTTTTCTTTGTTAGAGCATCACGAGCTTGCGCAATTGTGAGAGTTGTTAAATCAGTCATATTGGTTCTCAAATTTCAAAAATATAAAAAGTTACTCAACAATTTTTGAGACAAGAAAAAAATTTTCTTCTGTAACAGGGGCATTGGCTACAATATCTGCTGCTTTATCGCCATCTGTAACACTATCTTCACGCATTCGTAGAGTCATCGGCATCACAGATGTTAATGGCTCAACCCCACTGACATCAACTTCATTCAATTGCTCTACAAAACCTAAAATAGCATTGAATTTTTTTGTCACAGGTTCTATCTCATCATCGTGGAGGGCAATCCTTGCTAAATGTGCTATCCGCTTGACTGTCTCTTGATCAACAGACATACTCTTTACGCCTTTCTGCTTTTTTGTTTATTTATTGATCTTTATTCTGGCTATACAAGGGTGCACTTGTAAGTGCAAGAATATTAGATAACATGAATAAAGAATATAACTATAGATCTGAAACATTAAAAAACGTATTATACCTTTATGACTGTTATTAATATAGATGAAGTTATAAAACATCTTTTGCCTAGACAAACAATAGCAGGCTTAGATTTAGGGACAAAAACTATCGGAATTGCGATTTCTGATATGGGGCTGACTGTCTCAAATCCGCGTCCTGTACTACAGCGAAAAAAATTTACAGAAGATGCTTACACACTTATTAAAATTTTTGACCGTGAAAATGTAGGCGTTATTATCATTGGCTTACCTCTTAACATGAATGGAAGCAGTGGCTCTCGTGTTCAAGCAACCAGAGCTTTTGTGAGCAATATGAAAGCTTATACAAAAATTCCATTTGTTTTTTGGGACGAACGTTTATCAACAATTGCTGCGGAACGGTCTCTTTTAGAAATGAATGTATCGCGCGCTAAAAGAGCAAGCCGTATTGATTCGGCAGCCGCCGCTTTTATATTGCAAGGTGCTCTCAATAGAATTCAAAACTTTCATCATATGGAAGGATAGAGGACATTGAGCAAATGCCCTGCATTATATCGTGCAATGAGCATCCCGTAAGAAGATCTCCATTGTCCCCCAAGGCGGCTTTCCATATAGGCATTCGCAACATGTTCTATGTCTGTAGAACGTAATGCTGCTGCTGCTGCTGCATAAGCTACTTGTTCAACAAAAAATCTTCCTGCACCTTCATTTGCTGATGCCATATCACCTGCTGACTTAATAATTTCAATTGCTCGGGGTCCCGCTGGTCCAATATCAAGAGCAATTTTTTCCAACAATTTCTGAAACAATCCCGGTGCTTTTTCAGCAATAAGAATTGCATCCTTTACCAATTGATTAGCAGAACTATTTCTCACAATTCGCGCAGGCCCATTATGCAACATTTGTGATAATGGATTATTCTCTATAAAACTTTCAATACCAAGTTGTGCAATAATTTCACCAATAATAGGCACAACCAATTGACTTACATGATAAGCAATAATAGGTGTCATAATGCGGGCAAAAGCTGCTTCAGAACGGTCATTTGCTGCATTGTCAAATGCTCTCGCTAAACGCAAAACCAATGCTTGTGAGGCAGCTATATCTAATGCAATATCTGCAAAAATACGTTCTGTCAGTGGAGGTAACGGCTGATTGGGTATTTTTTTCCGGAAAAAATCCATACCAAATTGAAGAGCCGCTCGTAAAACACCTGCCGATATGACAGATTGATCGAAACGCATCATCGTCTCGATATCTTTAATAACTTTAAGCCCTTCTCCAGCATTTCCCAAAAGCCAGCCATAACTGCCTTGGAAGTCGACAACCCCCTCTGGTGTTAAAAGTTCTCCAGATCGCTGAATTAAATGACGAATCGATATAGATCCATTTAATGCGCCATTTTCTTGTATGCGTGGAATAAAAAAACAACTTAAATGACCATCTAAATCTGCACTAACAAGATATCCGTCAGCGGTAGGATTAATAACGTTGGTTTTTACAACATTTAAACGATATAGATCACGTTCCATACTTTCATCGAAAGAAATTTTCTTAACACTTGGAAAATTGAAAGCGTATTTTTCAATATCGTCAAATGCACAAGTTAGAGAAGCAGCCTTTTTATGATGAATAGGCTTTGATGAGGAATCATATTGGCGTGATAAAAGTACATTTTGCCATTTTTTGAAGAGCTCAATATCACTAATTAAAACAGCAATAGCTGCACTCGTTATGATAACTTCATTCAAATGTCCTGTTTCTAAACCAGCAGATAAAGCTAAACGAATCGCACGCGCTTGATAGCGTACTCCATTTTCTGAGCTCGTATTTTCCCAAAGCGAGGTAACCAAACCTGCTTGTCTAGAATATTGTTGAAGAGCTTGATAGGAAGAATGGATCTCTAATCTTTCTGTTGGTTGCCCCCATTCATCATTATAGCATAGTAAAGGCTTATAATGATTCGCTAAGCAAGAAAGTTTCCATGCTTCTCGACTCGCGGCAAAATCCCCTATTTCTTCAAAACTTGCTAACAAAAACTTAGGCAAAGTAGAAGCAATACGAAACATAAGCGTATCGCTAAGAAATGTATTTTTTCGACGAGTATTTTGCGCAGATACAGCACTCATAGGTATATTCCTACATTCAAATCATTCATATCATAGACTATTTGTCTTTTTAGAGTTAAGAAACATTTATCATATTCAAACAAATGCTTGTTTAACCTGTTTAGAGAGAGATAAAGAAGAATGCTATGATGCAAGATAATTTTTTCCCACTTTTCCCTCATCAACATCTTTTAGCTATTAAAGATCTGAGTGTACAAGATCTTAATACATTGCTTGATCGTGCAGAAGCAAATATTATCCTTTCTAACAAAATTGATAAAATAAAATCTACTTTGCATGGACGGACTCAAATTAATCTCTTTTTTGAAGCCTCTACGCGAACACAATCTTCTTTTGAATTAGCGGGTAAAAGGCTAGGTGCACACGTGATGAGTCTTGCGATCGGCAACTCATCTGTAAAAAAGGGAGAAACATTACTTGATACTGCTACAACTCTCAATGCGATGAAGCCAGATATACTGGTTTTTCGCCATAACAGTGCAGGAGCGGCAGCTTTATTAGCGCAAAAAGTTGATTGTTGTGTTATTAATGCAGGTGATGGTGCTCATGAACATCCAACCCAAGCTTTATTAGATGCTCTAACCATTAAAAGGGCAAAAGGTCGTATTGAAGGATTAACTGTTGCGATTTGCGGAGATATCTTACACTCACGTGTTGCCCGTTCCAATATCCTGTGTCTCAATGCTTTGGGTGCTCGTGTTCGTGCTGTTGCTCCCTCAACACTCTTACCCGCAGAAATCGCTCATATGAGTGTTGAGGTTTTTAACACGATGAAAGAAGGTCTTAAAAATGCTGACGTTATCATGATGTTGCGCTTACAGCATGAACGGATGACAGGCTCTTTTATTCCTTCTACGCATGAATATTTCCATTATTTTGGCTTACATAAAGAAAATTTAGCCTATGCCAAAAATGATTCTATTATTCTGCACCCTGGCCCAATAAACCGTGGTGTAGAGATTGCATCCGATATAGCAGATGGACCACAAAGTATGATTCATACGCAAGTAGAAATGGGAATTGCAGTGCGTATGGCTGTCATGGAGGCTCTATTAGATTCACGCGCAAAGATCAGTGGAGAAAAAAAATGATAAAACCAGTTGTTTTTCAAAATGCTCGTATTATTGATCCTTCGCGCGCAATCGATGAAATTGGTACAGTTATTGTTGAAAATGGACGAATTATAGCCGCTGGAAAAGAAGCTCTGAATCAGGGATTCCCTGAAGAAGCAGAAGTTATTAACGCACAAAACAAAGCAATTCTCCCTGGACTTGTTGATGCGCGCGTTTTTGTTGAAGAATTAGGGAATGAACATTGTGAAACAATTACATCAGCAAGTTACGCGGCCGCAGCAGGTGGTATTACTTCCTTTCTTATGATGCCAAACACGCATCCAGTTATTGATAATGTAGCACTCGTTAAATTTATTACGCATACAGCACAGGAAATCTCATTGGTCAATATTTATCCCGTTGCTTCAATCACACAAGGTTTCAACGGACAAGAAATAACCGAATTTGGTTTGCTCAAAGATGCTGGAGCCGTTGCCTTTAGTGAAGGAAAAAAAACACTTCAAAATTCATCTGTTATGCGGCGTGCAATGACTTATGCACGCGATTTTGATGTTCCATTGATGCATGAAACGCAAGATAAAGATCTTACAGGGCAAGGTGTGATGAATGAAGGACTGCTTGCCAGTTGGCTTGGTCTTTCTGGCATCCCTCGCGAAGCAGAAGTTATCCCACTTGAAAGAGATCTACGTTTAGCAGCATTAACGCAAACACGCTATCATGCCGCTCAAATATCGACAGCACTCTCTGCTGATGCACTTCGTTTAGGTAAAAAACGCAGTGAGAAAATTTCAGCGGGTGTATCTATTAATCATTTATCTTTCAATGAAAATGACATTGGACAATATCGCACTTCTTTTCGCTTAATGCCCCCATTGCGTACAGAAGAAGACCGTGTAGCAATGATTGAAGCAATAAAGGATGGGATTATAGATGTTATTGTCTCTTCTCATGATCCTCAGAGTATCGACACAAAACTTTTACCATTTAATGACGCGGCAATTGGCGCTATTGGTATGGAGACCTTATTGAGCGCAGCCTTACGTCTTTATCATAATGAGAGCCTATCTCTTCTACGGATAACGGAACTTTTGTCAACGGCGCCTGCAAAGCTCTTTGGACTCAATGCAGGAACACTCAAAAAAGGGGCTCATGCAGACCTTATTGTGGTTGATCTTGAAGAACCATGGGTTGTTTCGAAAGAGAAGCTCTATTCACGTTCAAAAAATACCCCTTTTGAGAATGCACGTTTTCAAGGACGCGTGCTCCAGACCTTTGTGAAAGGGAAAAACGTTTTTAAACTTGATCAACAAATTTAATGAGATTCTTAATGAATGAAGCAGAAATATTTTTTCAATCCACTCCATGGTTTATTTTCCTCATATCTTATCTCATTGGCTCGATTCCATTTGGGCTTCTTTTTACGAAATTGTTCAAAATTGGTGATATAAGAACAATCGGTTCCGGCAATATTGGAGCAACAAATGTTTTACGAACAGGAAATAAAAAGCTTGCTGCTCTAACACTTCTTTGTGATATGTTGAAAGGAACTATCGTTGTTTTCGTTATAAAGTTTTTTAGTGATCCGCTAGACAATAGTATCCTTGTTTCTCTAGCAGGCTTTTTTGTTTTCTTAGGACATCTTTTCCCCGTATGGCTTAAATTTAAAGGTGGCAAAGGTGTTGCTACCTATCTAGGAGTCTGCTTAGGAATCTATTGGCCTGCAGCAATTATTTTTATTATTGTATGGATAACGATTTTTCTCCTCATGCGTTATTCTTCATTATCTGCGCTTATTGCTGTTACGATCACACCGATATTTGTTTTTTATTTTTCCGCTTCTTATTTCTATTGTATGCTGATTGTGATGAGCGTATTTGTGTTTATAAAACATTCTGCAAATATCGGTAGATTATTAATTGGGGAAGAAAGTAAGATTGGTACGCAACACGGAGATAAATAAAGGAATCCTGCTTACTGATCGTCAACGTCTAAGCTGGTTACGGTTATTGCGCAGTGAAAATATTGGAGCTGTTAGTTTTCGCAATCTCATTGATCATTATAAAACAGCAGAAAATGCTCTGGCAGCGCTGCCAGAGCTTAATAGAAAAGGGGGTGGTTCTGCATCTATTAAAATAGCAAGCTTAGAAGATGCAGAAAAAGAAATACAAAAAGCTAAAAAATTAGGTGTCCGGTTTATCGGTATGGGAGAACCAGATTATCCAGCTTTTCTTAAGGTTACAGAAGCCCCTCCGCCGCTTATTGCTATCAAAGGTAATGTTTCAATTTTTCAAAAAACTTCTATTGGAATTATAGGTTCTCGAAATGCTTCAGCTGCTGGAAAAAAGCTTACGGCTCAATTTGCACGTTTTCTCGGAGAAGCAGACTTTGTAACAATTTCTGGGCTCGCTCGTGGAATTGATAGCGTTGCGCATCAAGCAAGTTTAAAAACAGGAACTGTTGCAGTCATGGCTGGAGGAATTGATCATATCTATCCTCCTGAAAATAAAAAGTTGCATGAAGATATTATTGCCAACGGTGGAGCCATCATCAGCGAAATGCCCATTTCTTGGAAGCCGCGTGCTATCGATTTTCCAAGAAGAAACCGTATTATTGCAGCTCTATCACTTGGTCTCTTGGTTGTAGAGGCAGCCCTGCGCTCAGGGTCCTTAATTACCGCACGTCAAGCAGCTGAAATGGGACGGTTAATTTTTGCCATTCCCGGTTCTCCACTTGATCCAAGATCTGTTGGTACAAACAATCTTATCAAAGACGGTGCTCTACTCACCACACATCCTTCTGACATTATAGAAACACTTACGCCATTAATTTTACCGCTTCCAAATTCGCAACTCAATTTTTTTGAGGAACCATCCTCTTTACAACTTGAAAAGGAGAATTTTAATTTAGCAGATGAAAAAAACAGCAGCCTCTCTTTAGCAGATGATGATGATGCAGCACGTGCAGCAGTTTTCTCCGCTCTTTCAACAACGCCAATCGACTTAGACACACTCAGTATCCACTCAGGTGTTTCACTCCCAACTCTCTACCTCTTGTTGGTAGAACTCGAGCTTGCTGGAAAGCTTATTCGACACTCTGGTGGTTGTGTGTCATTGTCGAATCTTGATCTTCCCCAAGAGCCTCAGCACTATTAATAATGCTTTGCCCTTCTTTGGCAACCATATCCAAAAGCAATGCTAAAAGCGGACTGTGCGCCTGACGCGCCATCTGATTCATTTGCTTTGACATGTCTGTAATATATTGGATAACTTTTAAATGATTTATAAACATAATCCTCTATCCTTGAGCATTTCCCCTCCTACCTCTCAATAGACGTTATCTTAGTATTTCGCCGTATGTTTTTGTAATAACAGTGGAAAATAAATCGTGTAATTCTATATAGGGTGTACTCTAATAATGACAATCATAAGTTGTACAATATTCATGTTTTTTATATGGCTAATATTTTTTTATGTGCTCTTAAGCAATTGGCATTAGCTATTCGCGTAAAAGGCGTTTATAAAAAAATTTTTATTTCAATATTTGGGTAAAATTATGAATATCGTTATCGTTGAATCTCCAGCAAAAGCAAAGACAATTAATAAATATCTTGGGTCTCAATACAAAGTTGTCGCATCATTTGGACATGTTCGTGATTTGCCTGCAAAAGATGGTTCTGTTTTACCGGATCAAGATTTTTCTATGAAATGGGATATAGATTCTGCTGCCGCTAAACGTTTAAATGAAATAGCAAAAGCCGTTAAAGAAGCTGATAGCCTTATATTAGCAACAGACCCTGATCGTGAAGGGGAAGCTATTTCATGGCATATTCTGGATGTTCTCCGTCAAAAAAAAGTTTTAAAAGATAAACCTATTAAAAGAGTTGTCTTCAATGCCATCACCAAAAAGTCTGTGCTTGATGCTATGAACAATCCACGTGATATTGATACATCACTTGTAGATGCTTATCTTGCACGTCGCGCTCTTGATTATCTCGTTGGTTTTACACTTTCACCTGTTTTATGGCGTAAACTCCCTGGTGCGCGTTCAGCAGGACGCGTTCAATCGGTTGCTTTGCGTATTATTTGTGATCGTGAATCAGAAATAGAACATTTTATCAAAGAAGATTATTGGTCCATTACAACACAGTTAAAAACCATCCGAAATGATAGTTTCCAAGCAAGATTGACAATGTTTAATCAAAGAAAAATAGGCAAGCTTGATATTCAATCTCAAGAACAAGCAGACCAAATTCGCTTTATGTTGGAGCAAGCCCAATACCATACACTCAGTGTTGAAGCAAAACCTACAAAGAGAAATCCTTTTCCTCCATTTACAACCTCCACACTACAACAAGCAGCTTCTTCAAAATTAGGATTTTCAGCTTCTCGCACTATGCAAATTGCCCAAAAACTTTATGAAGGCATTGAAATTAATGGTGAAACGGCAGGGCTTATTACTTATATGCGTACCGATGGTGTGCAGATAGCACCTGAGGCTATTGATTCAGCAAGAAAAGTTATTCATGAAACTTTCGGAAAAGACTATATTCCTGAAAAGCCACGTTTTTATTCAACAAAGGCAAAAAATGCACAGGAAGCACACGAAGCGATCCGTCCAACAGATTTTCAACGCAATCCTAGTCAAGTCCGTAATTTTCTCGATAGCGATCAAGCAAAGCTCTATGAGCTGATATGGAAGCGTGCTATTGCCAGCCAAATGCGCTCTGCTGAAATTGAACGTACAACTGTTGAAATTGAAGCACAGACAGGAGAAAACTGTGCAAATCTACGGGCAACAGGATCTGTTATTCGCTTTGATGGCTTTATTTCCGTCTACACGGATCAACGAGACGAAGAAAATAATGAAGAAAATGAAACAACACGTTTACCACAAATAAACACTGGTGAAGCACTTACAAAAGAAAAAGTTGAATCTGTACAACATACCACAGAGCCCCCTGCTCGTTATTCTGAAGCTTCATTAATTAAAAAGCTTG
This sequence comes from Bartonella sp. OC16QHHD, assembly GCF_042194035.1. Lineage (NCBI taxonomy): Bacteria > Pseudomonadati > Pseudomonadota > Alphaproteobacteria > Hyphomicrobiales > Bartonellaceae > Bartonella > Bartonella sp. OC16QHHD. The sequence continues at coordinate 99,884 of NZ_JBHIMJ010000080.1, forward strand.
AGGAGTTAGGAATTGGTCGTCCTTCAACTTATGCATCCACATTGGCGACATTGTGTGACCGTGGATATATTGTCATTGATAAACGAAAGCTTATTCCCGATGCCAAGGGACGTATTGTTACAGCCTTTCTTGAAAATTTTTTTAATCGCTATGTAGAATATGGTTTCACAGCAGATCTTGAAGAAAAGCTGGATCTTATCTCTGATGGCAAACTTTCTTGGAAAGACGTATTGCGAGATTTTTGGGATGGATTTAATGCATCTATTATCAATATCCAAGAACTCCGTATAACTAATGTTCTTGATGCTTTAAATGTAACATTAGCACCTCTCGCCTTTCCTGAACGCGAAGATGGAAGTGATGTACGTTCCTGTCCTCTTTGTAAAAATGGTCAATTATCATTAAAACTTGGGCGTTATGGTGCTTTTGTTGGCTGTTCCAATTATCCCGAATGTAAATACACACGCCAACTTGGTACAGATACTGGAGAAGAGAATGAAGCTGTACGCAATGATGAACCTGTTATACTTGGTATTGCCCCTGAAACAGGAAAAGAGATCTCTCTTCGTAATGGCCGGTTTGGTCCCTATATTCAACTTGGTGAAAGCAAAGAAGTTAAGCGTGCAGGATTACCAAAAGAATGGCAGGCAGAAAATGTAACCCTTGATAAAGCCTTGGCTTTACTATCCCTTCCCCGTGAAATTGGCATTCATCCTGAAACTGGAAAAACAATCACGGCTACGATTGGACGATATGGTCCCTATCTTAGCCATAACGGAAAATCTGCGCGCCTTCTTCATGCAGATGAAGTTTTTGATATTGGTATCAATCGCGCTGTTACAGTATTAGCAGAACAACAAGAAAACAAAACCAGGCAAAGCAGAACAACACCTGAAGCATTGGCAACATTAGGAGAGCATCCCGAAGGAGGAACCATTACCGTGCGCAACGGGCGTTATGGTCCTTATGTCAATTGGGGTAAAATTAATGCAACATTGCCAAAAGATAAAGATCCCATTAGTGTAACTCTTCCAGAGGCACTAGAACTTATATCGGCTAAAGCATCGAGTAAAAAAACAACTTCAAAAAGAGCTTCTTCTAAAACAAAAGCAAAAATAAAAGAGACATAAATTTTGGCTAAAGGTGAAAAAAACATAAAATATCTCTCTTCATTCAAGGGGAAAACTTTTCCCAATAAGGAAGCAATCCTTTCCTTTATAATTGAGAATCCTAACCACTCAAGTAAACGAGAAATCGCTAAAGCTTTTAACTTAAAAGGCGATTCTCGTATCTGGCTTAGAGATATGTTACGTGAGTTAAAGGATCAAAATCTCATATCTAAACACCACAAAAGAGCAATAAACAAAGGAAAATTACCCCCTGTTACTTTAGTGAAAATTAGTGGACGTGATAAAGATGGAAGTTTTATTGCACAACCTCTTGAATGGGAAGATTCTCCAAAGCCCAATATTGAAATACACTCTTTTCATCACATAAAAGGAAGTAATATTGGTGTTGGAGATCATATTCTTGTAAAAGTTTTTCGAAATAAAAATTCTGAAAGCTCAAGTCATCCTTATACGGGACGAATTATTCGTAAAATTGACGTATCTCCCAAAAGCGCATTTGCTATTGTACGAAAATTGGAAAATAATCAATGGCGCCTTGATCCTATAGACCGCAAAACCAATGAACTCATTGTTGAAATGTCTCCAGAAATGAAGATTCAAATTGGTGATCTCGTTGAAGTCGAAATAAAAAAAAAATACTGGTTACGGATTAAAGAGCGCAAAAATAAAGAATGTTTTAGGGCACATTAAGAGTGAGAAAACACTCTCAATGATAGCGCTTCTTTCGAAAGGAATTCCTTATATTTTTCCTGAAAGTGTTCTTGAGCAAGCCAAACATATCAAAGCTGCCAATATGGATAATCGTGAAGATTGGCAACAATTACCCTTTATTACAATTGATCCACCAGATGCAAAAGACCATGATGATGCAGTTTATGCAACCAAGGATAAGGATCCAGCAAATAATGATGGTTGGATTATTATTGTAGCCATTGCAGATGTTTCTTATTATATCAAAACAGGAAGCGCTTTAGATAAAGAAGCATTGAAACGTGGAAATTCTGTTTATTTTCCCGATACCGTTGTGCCAATGTTACCTGAACGCCTTTCTCATGATTTATGTTCTCTGCGTGAAGGAAAAGAAAGACCAGCTTTAGCCGTTCGTATGATTTTTGATGCAAACGGTAATAAACGAAAACATAGTTTTCATCGTACTATGATTCGTGTAAGAGCCAAACTTTCTTATCAAGAAGTACAATTGGCAATTGAAGGTAATATAAATGAAAAAATAGCCCCTCTTTTTGAGAGCATTTTGCACCCCTTATGGGAAGCCTATGCATGCCTTAAAGCTGCGCGAAATCGTCGCCAACCACTAGAATTAGAAATTGCAGAAAAAAAGATTATTCTTGATCAAAATGGATGCATAAAAGATGTTGTGAGTGAAACACAATTAGAAGCGCATCGTTTAATTGAAGAGTTTATGATACAAGCCAATATTGCAGCTTCTGAAACATTAAAACAACATCACCAGCCGCTCATTTATCGTATTCATGAAAAACCTTCTCTTGCTAAGCAAGAAATACTTCGGAGCTTTCTTCAAAGTTTGGGGATACCACTCTCCCGCGGAAGCGAACTTACCTCAGCGCGCCTTAATAGAATTTTAGAAAAGGTCGCTCATACTCAACAACAAGAACTAGTCAATCAAGTTATTTTGCGTTCACAATCACAAGCAGAGTACAACCCTAAAAATAGTGGCCATTTTGGTTTGAATTTGCAGAACTATACACATTTTACATCACCAATCCGTCGTTATGCTGATCTCATTATTCATCGAGCACTCATTAAAGCTCTCAAATTAGGAAATGATCAATTAACAGATACACAAGAACAAAATCTTGCAGAAATTGCTACGCAAGTTTCTTTATACGAACGCCGTGCAATGATGGCTGAAAGAGAAACGATAGATCGGCTTGTTGCTCACTATTTAACGAATAAAATCGGTCGTATTTTTACAGGCCGCATTTCCGGAGTTACAAAAGCAGGTCTTTTTATCTCACTTGATAAACTCAATACAGATGGTTTTGTCCATATTTCTACACTTAAAAATGATTATTATCATTTTGATGAAGCACAACATGTTCTTGTAGGACAGCGTAGCCATAAAGGCTATCAGCTCAGTGATGTTGTAGAAGTAAAACTTATAACGGTACAACCTTTTGCTGGCGCTTTATGCTTTGAACTGTTAACAAAACCTCGTCCAATAAAATTTTCACCGACATCCTACCATAAAAACAAATTAAAAAAACAAAATTATACTCTTTATGGGAAAAGAAAAAATTAAGCTTCTTGCCCTCAATTAAATAGAATATGAATAATAAATTCAATTTAAGAAATGACTTATATTATATAATATTTATATTATATAATATATACAATCTTCTTTCTCTAGTATACAAGAGGATAAATTTTATTATTAAGTCTATAATAACCATATAAAAATCTTGCAGTTTTTTATACTTAGAAAATGAGAGAAACTGCAAAGGATAGTTTTGGCTTCCTTTCATTTCAGCTCATCTTTTCATTGTTTAAATAAACAAGAGTACCTTAAGCCATTCTCATGAAAAAAAAACCTTTTGACTCTCAAAATAATTCTTTGCGTGCAATTATTGCCGCTATTGCAACCATTGGCACTGTTGGAACAGCATTGGCAATGGGAACACAACTTGTTTCTCTTCTTATGGCAGAGAAAGGACTTTCCAACAGTACAATCGGCTATAGTGGAACAGTTGGTGGAATCGCCACAATTATTGCAGCTATTTTTACGTCTCGAATCGCCTTATGCTTAGGAAGCGCTCAAACAATATTGCTTATGATGGCGATAGGATCTTTAAGTTTTTTAGGATTCTATTTTTTTGATCCCATATGGGTTTGGTTTATTTTAAAGTTTATATTACATTTCAGCATGACAGTTATGTTTATCCTGTCAGAGTTTTGGATCAACAGTTATGCTCCCCCCAAAAAACGGGGTTTGATCCTTTCTATTTATGCTATTGTCTTAGGATTAGGGTTTATAATAGGTCTAACGCTGCTAGCAAAAGTGGGAACACAAGGATTTATTCCTTTTGCTGTTGGATATAGCCTTATTATGCTTGCTACTATACCAATTCTTACCGCTTGGAAATTAAGTCCAGAATTTCAAAAAAATCAATATATGCCATTTTTTCGTTATCTTTTTCACGTTCCAAGTGCAATGATGGCGGTCCTTGTTTACGGGGCCATTCAAATGGGCGTATTAACTCTTATAATACCCTTTAGTTTATCCATTGGTTATAATGAGAATGAAGCAGCACATTTTATGGCAACCCTTGCACTTGGGAATATTTTCCTCTTAATTCCTATCAGCATTATAAGCGACTACGCCAAAGATCGACGCTACCCACTGATGAGTTGCGCTATTCTAGGTTTTATAGGAACTTTTATAGTACCATGGATTCTTCAATATCCATGGATTCTGATGCTTGATTTGTTTTTTCTGGGTGGTGTATCAGCGAGCCTTTATACAATTAGTCTTGCACATTTAGGAGCCCGTCTCAAGGGGCAAGAACTTGCTGCTGCTAATTCTGCTTTTATTTTTTGTTATGGAATTGGTATGCTCATCGGACCGACCTTTATCGGAAAATCCATGGATATCTTTAAACCCTTTGGTTTTTCAATAGCCATGGCTGTTTTTTTCGGTTTATATGTCATTTTGGTGTTTGTCCAACTTATGAGAAAATTAATCAGCTCTTGACTTTTTTGAGAACATCCGTAGTGTTGCCGGAAAATCTGATGATGTCGGAAATAAATTTTGACAGAAATAATATTTTTTCAGTATAAATAGGGTATTTACATTATGGCTAAAGCAGCAACCATTAAGATCAAGCTTTTATCAACTGCAGATACTGGTTTTTTCTATGTAACAAAGAAAAACAGCCGTACAATGACAGATAAAATGAGCAAGCGTAAATATGATCCAGTTGTAAAAAAGCACGTTGAATTTAAAGAAACAAAAATTAAATAAATAAAATTATTATTAAATTGATAGATTTTATACTCCAAAAGAAATGTGGGAGTATTGCTCTTCAAAGTTATTTTTTGAGGGGTGTTTTTTTATTTCCTTAAGTTTAAAAAGTTTACTTTAAACTTTGTATGTTTTGTACGGATTTGGATAAGTTGATTTATTATTTAAGTTGCTTACATATATTTTGCATGAGTATTTGATTATTGTGATATCTAACGAAAATTTTGTCATTAAAACGAGACATTGTTTCGTCATATGAATAAAGCTTCTCGGATGAATTATAAACAATACTAAAATAGAGTTATAGTAATGTTAGCAGTTTCTTTATTTCATGAAAAAATCTTTTTCTCATTTTGATCTAAGAATCTTTAATCTAAAAGTTATCGGTTTCAGTATTTTTGTCGCTGCTAGCATTCTTATCATTATGTCAACTTATTTTAAGCAGACTCAACGGTTGCCTCAAAAAGAAAATTTTTCTTCTCAAAACTCTGTTAAAGGAAATGCTTTAATCATTGATGGCGATACCATTATGATTTCTTCAATTAAGATTCGACTAGCTGGAATTGATGCTCCTGAACTCCACCAATTTTGTGGAAAAAAGGAAGCACGCTACCCTTGTGGGCTTGAAGCAAAGAAATATTTAGAACAATTATTAAAAAATCAAATTGTTACATGTCACTGGCAAAAAACAGATAAATATCGCCGTATTCTTGCAACATGTAAAACAAAACAAGTTAGCAATATCAACGCAACACTTGTACATAATGGTTGGGCTGTAAATTATTATGAATACCCCAAAGAAGAGCAAGAAGCTAGGAAGAAAAAGAAAGGAATATGGGTATCAAGTTTTCAACGACCAAAAGAATGGCGCAAAGCAAATCCTCGCACAGAATAAGAAAAATATTTTTTAATTTTATTTACTAATGAAACAATGTAGCCCAATTATCAAACTTGAAAAAGAGATCTATTCCTGTCGTGTTTGCGTCCAACAACCCCATTATTTTCCTCCTCTTCCTCATGAACCAAACCCTGTCGTTTATTTATCCGATACTGCTTCGATTGCAATTGCAGGCCAAGCACCAGGGTTGCGTGTCCATGAAACTTCTATCCCTTTTAATGATCGCTCTGGTGAAAAATTGCGTAATTGGCTGGGTGTCACGAAAGAAGAATTTTATAATAAATCTCTTTTTGCTATTGTTCCTATGGGATTTTGTTTTCCAGGTTATGACAAAAATAAAGCTGATTTACCACCAAGACGGGAATGTCGAGAAATATGGCATGAAAAGATATTTCAGGCAATGCCTCAAATAAAGCTTGTTCTTGCTATTGGCAGTTATGCGCAAAAGTGGCACATTACAGAATTAAAACATAAAACCGTTTCTGCAACTGTTGGTGATTGGAGAAATATTCTTTCCATTCCTCAACCTCGAGGCTATAATGTTATGCCTTTGCCTCATCCGTCATGGCGAAATACTTCTTGGTTACAGAAAAACCCATGGTTTAACGATGAGCTTATTGTATATCTGCGTCGTTTAGTGCGTAAATTTTTATAAATTAAAATATTGAGAAAAAATATGGATCGTCTTGACCGAAAAATTTTACATCTTTTGCAAGAAAATGCGACACTTTCTGTTGCTGATATTGCTAAAAAAGTGGGGCTTTCGACCACTCCTTGCTGGCGTAGAATTCAAAAACTTGAAGAAGATGGCGTCATTCAGCGTCGTGTTGCTGTTCTTTCTCCAGAAAAAGTAAACGCACACGTCACTGTTTTTGTGTCTATTCGCACAAATACACATAGTCATGAATGGTTTAAGCGTTTTTCAAAAATTGTGCAAGAATTCCGTGAAGTCATTGAATTTTATCGAATGAGTGGAGATATTGACTATTTATTGCGTGTTGTTGTGCCCAACATTGAAGCTTATGATCTTTTTTATAAAAAATTAATTTCTAAAATTGACATCCGTGATGTCTCTTCTTCTTTCGCAATGGAACAGATTAAATATACAACAGAACTTCCACTTAATTATATTAAATTACACGACAAGACGCATGAACAAAGCTCTTAAGATTTTTTATATCCGTCTTATGATCTTTTAGGCATTCAAACTTTCTTGTTAAAAAACCACCATTTGTGCATGTGTTAAAACAGCAGCTTTGACAATACCAGCTGCCATAGCTGCTCCTGTCCCTTCACCAAGACGCATCCCCAAATCTAGAAGTGGTTCTTTGCCAATTTTTTTTAAAAGTTTACGATGAACTGTCTCAGAAGAAACATGTCCAACAAGGGTATGATCAAGAGCTTTTGGATGCATTTTATAAAGAACCGCTGCAGCTGCTGTTGCCACAAAACCATCTAAAATAACGGGTATTTTTTCTATTCTTGCTGCTAAAATAGCACCAACCATAGCAGCAATCTCACGTCCTCCTAAGCGACGCATTATCTCAAAAGGATCATTAAAATAATCCTTATGCAAAGAAATGGCTGTCTTAACCGCTGCAATTTTACGCTGATAAAAATCACCTTCTGATTCCATACCATTTCCTGTCCATTCTTCCACTTCCCCTCCAAACAATGCTAAGCATAAAGCTGAAGCTATTGTTGTGTTTCCAATTCCCATTTCTCCAATACATAAAAGATCTGTCCCACCCGCAATGGATTCCATTCCAAATGCCATTGTAGCAGCCGCACTCCGCTCATCCATTGCGGCATCCTTCGTAATATTCATTGTTGGATATTCCAATGCTAAATCAAAAATTTTTAATCCAAGATCATAAGCAATACAAATTTGATTGATAGCAGCTCCACCAGAGGCAAAATTTTCTACCATTTTTTGTGTCATAGATTGTGGAAATGGTGTAATATTCTCCTCTACAATACCATGGTTTCCAGAAAAAATAGCAACCAAAGGTCGCGTTACGATAGGTTTTTCTGTACCCCTCCACCCCGCATACCAAACAGCAATATCTCCTAGTTTTCCCAATGTTCCTTGCTCTTTTGTTAAGTTTTTTTGCCGTTTTTTTGCCAAAATTATAGAAAACTCATCAGCAACAGGTAAATTTGTAAGCAAAGCACGAAAATCATCAAATGGACTAGCGATCATAAGGATACCTTTTAAAATCTACAATGTTTATGAAAATCACGTCATATATACAGGATATGAATAATTTATTGTTTTTTTAACAGTGCTTTAAAAATGTTAAATACTATGAAAGCAATAATTTCTACATTCTATTTTCTACCCCAATAACAAACGTGCAAGATTCAAAATGTTATTAATATCTTATGACTACTTTACAGTGATACCCTTAAGCTATTTTTTATTTAATAGGCATAATCAGCATGCCGTTTAATATATAAATTCTAACATTCTTATTCATAATAAAAGTTATAAACTTTCAAAAACTTATAAAATTGAAGGGATCAAAATTATCGCAAAGAAATCAAAACGCAAAGGATTTCAACTTTAATATATGTTAATTGTCTGACTGTTATTAAATGAGAGCATAAAAAGCTTCTTTTAAAGTACATATATCTGCGTTTGGTTTTGTCGCATCATTTGATAGTATTTGCCGCCATCGACGTGCCCCACCCCGCCCATGAAATAAACCAATCATGTGACGCGTCACATGAGAAAGCCGTCCCCCCGATGCAATATGTCGAGCCGCATAATCACACATAACCTCAATAAGATCACTCTCACTTAGACTATTCTGCGACTCACCATAGAGTTCAAAATCAATATGTTTTAACAAAGTTGGATCATGATAAACTTGGCGACCAAGCATGACAGCATCACAGAAAGTTAAGTGTTCTTTGATCTCATCAATCGATTTAATTCCACCATTTATCCCAATGAATTTATGGGGATATTTACGTTTTAATTTATAAACCCTTTCATAATTAAGGGGCGGAATATTGCGATTTTCTTTCGGACTCAATCCTTGTAGCCATGCCTTGCGTGCATGTATCCAGAGCGCATCACATCCAGCATTCCAAACCTGATTAGCCAAAAGATCTAACGCTAACTCTTCATCTTGTTCGTCCACTCCAATCCGACATTTGACAGTTACTGGTATAGTAACCTCTCGTTTCATCGCTTCCACGGCATTTGCCACAATGTCTGGATGTCGCATCAAACAAGCCCCAAAGACACCTGCTTGAACACGATTTGATGGGCAACCGACATTGAGATTTATTTCGTTGTAGCCAAAATCTTCAGCAATTCGTGCAGCTTCTGCTAACTTTTTCGGATCTGCCCCCCCTAATTGTAATGCAACTGGACGTTCTTTATCGCTAAAAGCCAACAATTGTTCGCGAACACCATGAATGACAGAATCTGCTACCATCATTTCCGTATAAAGGAGTGCTTTTTTCGTTAAAAGACGATAAAAAAACCTGCAATGTCGGTCTGTCCAATCCAACATTGGTGCTACTGCAAATTTTACAGGCGATGGAAGGTTGTAAAATATCATGAGGGTATTACTCTCATATCCCTATAGCTCTCTCTCTTTATACATAGAAAAATACTTACTTTTAGTTTACGTAAATTTTTATTCCCTTATACTATCATGAGTATAATAACAGCCCATTATCTTCAATTGATATAACGATTTACTACAATCAATCATGATAAAACACAATATGGCATTTCTCATAGATTATCGTTCAGGTATATAAACATGAAAAAATTTTTCACTATAATATAAAAAACTCATTTACAAGTTCTTCTTACGCTCATCAAGCCTCTATCCTTAGATGATTTAGCACAGCGTTTAAGATAATGAATGATAAACTAAAATATTGTACAATTTTTCATAATAGATTTAATTTTCTTTAGATTTTTTAACTTATTATGCAAATAAATGCTACAGAAGGTACTTTTATTTTCTCCTCAAGAAAGAACAAAAATCCTTATTCTACACGAATCTAATTATAAATCAGTTTTTCTCAATGAGTAATTCTTGGTAATATTCTTGGATTTCACTTTATAAGATAGATAAAGTTGATCCTAAATATTCTATCTAATTTTGCCATTTTATGATTCTTGCAAAAAAAAAATAAAATTAGGGTATAGACAATCATTGTCTTTTTAATATGTATGACTGACACCAGTATCTCTTGAAGAGAAATATTTTACAATATTGCAGATAAAATCTGTAAAATGAAATGATCATAAACGTTGTTCAATCTCTTGTTGGCTTTGCATATAGGAAGAAAGAGTATCAACCTCTTGTTCATTAAATAGGAGACCAAGTTTTGAACGACGCCATAGCACATCTTCACATGCTTTAGCCCATTCTTTTTCCATCAACCATTTTACTTCTACTTCATAAAGCCCATGTCCAAAATTTTTTCCTCTATTTGCCTTACCATGTGCAAATATCACCAATGCTTCCGTACCGTAAGAGCGTGCAAGCCTGCGATGTGTAAAAGCATCTAAATCTGGCATCAAAAGAGCAATCTTATTTTCGATTATATCTAATTGATTATAGGGAAAATCACCCCCTGGAAGTACTGTCTTAGCCGTCCATGACGCTCCCTTTTTACCAAGAGCTTTTTCAACAAATTTCATCGCATCTTCAGCCAACTTACGATAAGTTGTAATCTTTCCTCCGTAAAGATTAAGAATCTTGGGTGTTGTTCCTGTTCCCATTTCTTTTAAAACATAATCGCGCGTAATTTCTTGTGCTTTTGAAGCTCCATCATCATAGAGTGGACGAACTCCAGAGTAAGACCAGACAATTGTTTCAGGCAACACTGGTTGTATGAAATATTCGCTGGCTGCTGCACAAATGTAATCAATTTCTGTATCAGTAATATGAACGTCAGCCGGATCTCCTTGATAATTACAATCTGTTGTTCCAAGCAAGGTAAATTCTTCTTGATACGGAATAGCAAATATAATACGCCCATCACCATTTTGAAAAATATAAGCACGATCATGAGTATAAAGCTTGGGAACCAAAATATGAGAACCTCTAACAAGTCGTACTGGTGGATGTTCTTTACAGTCTAATATGCTTGCCAAAACATGATCAATCCAAGGTCCTGTCATATTCGCGACATAAGAAGCTGTGACACTATATTCTTTACTAGTTAACTTGTCTTGAAGAACGATACGCCATTTATTGTCTTCTTTTTTTAAAGAGAGAACTTCTGTTCGTACTTTTATATCAGCTCCCCACTTTTCTGCATCACGAGCATTGCCAATAACTAAACGCGCATCATCTACTCTTGCATCAGAATATTCAAAACCTCTCTGATATTCTTTCTTCAGTGTAGAGCAAAATTTTTTTGAAAAATTAATTGTTTTACTGCGCCATAATTTCTGATTCCAATTCCCTAAATAATCATAAATAAAAAGTCCAAAACGCAACATCCAAGCAGGGCGCAATTCTTTATGATAAGGAAGGAGAAAACGCAAAGGACGCACAATATGTGGAGCCATACGTAAAATGATCTCGCGTTCTTTCAATGCTTCACGAACAAGCTTGAACTCATAATGTTCAAGATAACGAAGCCCACCATGAATAAGCTTTGTTGACGCACTTGAGGTCCCAGATGCAAGATCGTTCATTTCAGCCAATCCCACTTTAAATCCGCGTCCTGCTGCATCTCTTGCCAATCCACACCCGTTTATCCCTCCCCCAATGATAAACAGCTCATAATGTGTTGTGGTTTTCATAATTTCACTTTTCATTTCATTATTTAATTTTGTTTCTCAGTACTCAATAAAGCAATAGGAAAAAATAATACAAGTGTTCTTCATTGTATTATCAACGTACTTTTTCCTAAAATAAACACGCACAAAAAGCTTTTGATACCCTTATACATCAAAACAACATTTGACAAATTAAAGAGATTTTTTTTATCTTTTACAAAAAATAATCCTTGCCAAGCCAAGGTTCATCATATGAAGTCTTTTTAGAGAAAAATTGATGTTTTTTCTCATTCTTAAATACACACTATAGCTAAATGCTTTATTGCACATAGATAACGCTTTTCATATAGTTCACTCAATGACACACTAGGAAATATGAAGGTATACAGATGACTCATCACTCTCAAAATTCGAAAATAACACCTCTTTCAAAAATTTTAGTCCCAGTTATGTCGAGTATTTTAATCTTTTTACCTTCTTTATCAAACGCAACATCACACTCAAAAACAGCAAATCATTTAAGCTTAGAAAAGCTTAAAACACAACTTTTGGAAGATTCTAGCTTTTTATCTAAGCTTAAAGAAAAAATGATACCACATACTGATTCTCATCATATTCAACAAATCGTCAGAGAGTATCTTCTTACTCATCCAGAAGTTCTGATTGAAATGCAGCTTATTCTTCAAGATAAGCTGGAAAAACAGAATGAATACGAAAACAAAATACAAACTTCTGTCATCCATTTATTAGAAAAAGAAATTTTTCATTCTCCTCATGACGCCATTTTGGGAAACCCAAATGGTAAAAAAGTGCTTGTCAATTTTTTTGATTACAACTGTGGATATTGTAAAAGTTCCTATTCACATATAGAAGACTTGATAAAAGAATATCCAGATTTAAAGGTTATTATTAAGGATTTACCAATTTTAAGCTCTGATTCTATGGCAGCCCATACTGTTGCCTACGCATTTCGAAAACAATTCCCAGAGAAATATCCTCAGTTTCACAAAACGCTTTTAATGTATCAGGGTCGCGCAAATGAAGCTAAAGCTATTAAAGTAGCTGTTTCATTAGGAGCAGATGAAAAAAAACTACATAATGCAATACAAGATCCCACTCTGCAAAACGCTTTTAAAGAAAACATTCAAATTGCCTCTGCACTTCATATTACGGGAACACCTTCTTACATCATTGGTGATAAAATATTCATCGGCACTGCCAAACAGGATATTCTAAAACAAGCGATAGATAATACACAGTGAATACCTGATCCGTTTTAGGAAGAATACTGTAAATGAGGTAATTTTATGCTTTCTCTTTTTTGATAACAGGCTTATAAGTGCAATTTTGCGTAAAGCAGATACAAGTTTTAAATTGCAAAGTATAATGATTTAAAGGAAATAAAAATCTTTAAAGCCTCAAAAGATCTCATCCCTAATCTAGAGATATTCGGTCATAAAATGAGATAATGACGATCTTCATTGATCAAGGAGTTAGAAATAAAATGGCAACAAAAAAAATGGATTCGGCAAAAACCGCAATTGATACGAAAATTATTCGTGATCTTGCTGAAATTTTGAATGATACCAATTTAACGAACATTGAAGTTGAACAAGGGGAGCTTCGTATTTGTGTCTCACGCCAAAATACCTTAACTTCTTCTGAGCAAGCAATCTATGCTCCTGTTTCTACTCCTACTTTTTCTGTAACATCTTCTCCAGTCCCAACAACTGAATCTCCCATACAATCTATCCAAGAAGATAAATCAAAAAACACAATAACCTCTCCGATGGTTGGAACAGCTTATCTTGCACCTTCACCAGGTGCACAACCTTTTGTAGAAGTAGGACAAAATGTTTCTGAAGGAGAGACATTACTTATTATTGAAGCCATGAAAACAATGAATCAAATTTCATCACCACGCTCAGGCACGGTAACCACTGTTCTTGTCAAAGATGGCCAACCTGTTGAATTTGGTGAACCACTTATTATTGTTGAATAAAGCGAGGGGCAACCATGATTCGAAAAATCCTCATTGCTAATCGGGGAGAAATTGCTCTTCGCGTTTTGCGTGCATGTAAAGAACTTGGCATAAAAACCGTAGCTGTTCACTCTACCGCTGATGCAGATGCAATGCATGTTCGTCTTGCTGACGAAAGTGTTTGTATTGGCCCTCCTCCCGCTCGCGATTCTTATTTGAGTATTCAGCAAATTATTGCTGCTTGTGAAATTACAGGAGCTGATGCTGTTCATCCAGGTTATGGCTTTCTTTCTGAAAATGCAAAATTTGCAGATGTTCTAGAAGCCCATGATATTACATTCATCGGTCCAACAGCTACTCATATCCGAATCATGGGCGATAAAATCGAAGCAAAGAAGACAGCCAAAAAACTTGGTATTCCTGTAGTTCCCGGTTCAGATGGAGCAGTCACTGAAGAATCAGATGCTTTACGCACTGCTCGTGAAATTGGTTATCCCGTTATTATCAAAGCTTCTGCCGGTGGTGGTGGACGTGGTATGAAAGTCGTTCATTCTGAACAAGAATTTTCTATAGCTCTCAAAACAACGCGTTCAGAAGCGAAAGCTGCTTTTGGTGATGACGCTGTTTACATAGAGAAATATTTAGAAAAACCCCGTCATATTGAAATTCAAGTCATAGGTGATGGTGCGGGAAATGCTATTCATTTAGGAGAACGCGATTGTTCACTTCAACGACGGCATCAAAAAGTATGGGAAGAAGCTACATCACCTGCACTTAATGAAACTGAACGAAAAAAAATTGGTAGTATTGTTGCAAATGCCTGTGCCCAACTTGGATATCGTGGAGCTGGTACTATTGAATTTCTTTATGAAAATGGCGAATTTTATTTTATTGAAATGAATACGCGTTTACAAGTCGAGCATCCTGTAACTGAAGCAATTACAGGTATAGATTTAGTCCATGAACAAATCCATATTGCATCAGGCTGCGAGCTTTCAGTGACACAAGATGATGTCTGTTTTTCTGGTCATGCCATTGAATGCCGTATTAATGCAGAAGATCCTATTAACTTTACGCCATCACCTGGAACCATTACACATTTTCATACACCTGGAGGTTTAGGGATTCGTGTTGATTCAGGTGCTTATTCAGGTTATCGCATCCCCCCTTATTATGATAGTATGATTGGAAAGCTGATTGTTCATGGACGTACCCGTTTAGAATGTATGATGCGTTTACGGCGTGCTTTAGATGAATTTGTCGTCGATGGGATAAAAACTACACTACCTCTTTTTCGCGATCTTATTAATAATCAAGATGTTGCTGATGGTAATTATAATATTCACTGGCTAGAAAAATACCTTGCTCATCAATCAAAGTCTTCAGATTCGTAATTCGATAGCAAAATGGTAAATTCTTATAAAAGATTCTATAAGATATCAACATAAGGATAATTCCAACCTTGCTGTAAAAAGTGGTAAAAGAGGAAATAAGTTGGTTATTTTTTTATTTGTTATATAGTTTTCTTTTAATATGTACAAAATTTGATAATTTTCTGTTTTCCTTTTTGTGAGTTTGTGCTAACTCCTACATGGTTACGCCCTTATAGCTCAGTTGGTAGAGCACCTGATTTGTAATCAGGGGGTCGGGAGTTCGAGTCTCTCTGGGGGCACCATGCTCTTTTTTATCCAAAATAATTTATTGATTTTCCATATATTTTTTACAGTGAGGGACGCGTAAATAAAAGTTAGGGAATAGGATTTTTCAACCTATCTCTATAGGACGCCTCTTTTTTTGCAAACTTTCTCAAGAAGGTCTTTTAATTCTGCTAAGTTTTGTTGTGAAAAATTCTCTAAATTTCTAACAAACTCACCAACAGCTTCACGCCTCAACGGATCAGAAGTCTTGATTGTAAAAGTTTTGCGACAAGCATAGGCTGCTTTTCTTAAGAGTAAAGCCTTCTCTTGATCTAAACCATAAAGCTCTATGATCTTTTCCTCCAGTCCTACAGGAACAGATTTTTTGCCAATCTCGACAGAAGATAAAAATCCTACAGATATGTCTAATTTCTTAGCCATATCTAAGAGGCGTTCGGAGTGATCAATGCGCAAAATTCCGCGCAAATTCACCATTACTAGCATCACCGGACCAATCGCCTCCTCCCAACATAACATTTACGTCTACACGTAAACTGCTTCCTTGTTCCCCTGTATGCCATTTCGTCACGGGATAACAAACAGACAAAAATTGCCACACATAACCGCAACCATCCTCACAACCGATATACGAAATCATACGACGATTTTCTGTATCAACGTGTCCTCCAGACGTTTTGGGAGAAGGCGCTTTATTGCCTATAATACTGGTTCCCGAATTGATTCCATACATGCAAGACGCGAACTCATCACTCGTCAAAAATCTCTTATTAACAGACGAAAAATCCACGTGATGGTCAGAATAGCTACGATTGGTTGTAATCGGAACACCATAGGCAGACTTCGTATTTTCATCTGTCCCTGATTGAAGATAAATATCAACCCAAATATTCTTCCACGGATCGTAAACCATTCCCTCTGGATCACTCCTCGGATAGTGATTTAAACACCAAACAGAATCAGGGAGAATATCCCCCGCTTGATAACCCGATAACGGATGATCTTCAAAGAAATTGTTATTTCTATGGATTCGACTAGTGTCCAAGGATATTATGATATACGGGGGGCGAATAAATTTGATCGCGTGTGGAAAAACATTGAAACAGTTAAGAATCTTCAACCTCTGCAAAGTATAGGAATAAGAGCGACAGTTACCAAAGAGATTCTAGAAAATATTATTAATTTTATCGATTTTTGTATAAGCAAAGATGTCGATTATATCGGATTCAGCCCGCTCGATACGTCGTCATTTAGTTTTTTTAGAAAAAATAATACAAAGGATCGATCTAAGGCTTTAAGAAACAAAACTCTTCCGCCAAACGCTTCACTTTTTCATTTGAGAGATGAATTATCAAGGAAAGAATCCCCCCTCCAGATTTATATAGATAAAAAGTTCCAAGAAAGGAAAATCTCATGGACGTCACAAAATTTTGTAAATTGTATTAATTATTACTTAGGCGAGAATTCTACGTACGTTTCGTCGCCGTTAATGTGTTTATTTCTATTTTCATCCTTGGTATTGGAGTATAATGGAGATTTAAAAAATTGCTTTTATTCAGAAGCTTTTGGGAATCTACAAAATTATGAGGCAATAGATTGGTCTGCTCAAAGCGTTTTAAAATCTTTGAAAAAATCTGGCGCATGTAGCGGATGTCGTGGGAAGGTGTTTTGTGGATAAGGTTAAGCAATTTAAGATTTATAGTGTTAGCAAGTCTACTGCTCTAGTGGTTGCTGTTTTACCACTTTTTTTGTCGGAAAAATTGCATTTGTCGCAAGCGGATATTGTTTTAATCGGTAGTTATTTTTTATTGCTTCCTTTGATCTTAGAAGTCCCCTTGGGTTTATTATCAGATGTTTATGGAAGTAAGCGCGTTATTTATACTGGGCTGTTTTTCTTTCTTTGCGGTTTTTTAGCTCTTTTTATGAATTATGCATATTTTGCTTACGCCACTTATTTGTTGTGTATTACATTAGCAGCCGCTTGTTTCTCAGGTGCGGAAGATAGTTTACTCTTTTCTGTAGTACCAAAGCATCGCACACTGTTTTCCGTTAAGTCCGAAGTGGCTGCTGTTACCTATAGTGTGACAACGGTACTTATTTTTTTAGGAGGAATACTTTATTATGTGCATCCTGCATTGCCTGTGATTTTTCAAGTCCTTTCATTAATTTTTGCTATTTTTATGTTTTCAAAACTGACGAAGGGATTAGATAGTTTTCATATCAACGCTCATCCGAGTATTTTCACAGTTATGTGCGCCAGCCGTAAAGAAGTCAAAAATCCTTATCGCTTCACTCTTATTTTTTTAAGTGCAGTTTCAGCTTTTGCTATTTTGGTTAATAATCGAACTGTTTCTATCGCATTTTCTGATTTTTTGCCATTTCAACCTGCTATTTTGGTTTCGATTATTTTTATCATTGGGAATTTTTTTTCAGCAAGTTCCAATATATTGTTTCAGAAGTATTTTTCAAAGTTTCAAAATCCTATTTTTCCCGTCTTAATGATTGGTTGTATGGTAACCATTGCTTTTTTTCTCATGTCATTTCAAATCATTGCGGCTCTTATATTAGGATTTTTACTGCTATGTGTTTTTAAATCTGCTTATCGATCTTATCTGTCGTCTCTTCTTATAAATTCACTGCTTGATCCCAAAGCTATCGCGACTGTTTTATCATTTACAGCCATTATTACAGCTGTTGTATCCTTTGCATTCAGTTTTTTATACGGTCATATTTTTTCAACATTCTGGCAAGCTAATTTGTGGTTGGCAGTGGTTATGGCTGTGATTTTTGGGGTGTCTGCTTCAATTATTTTTGTCAGAAAACAAGAAATCATTTGGTTACAGCCTGAAAATGCACAATCGTCAAAACAACATTTCTTGAAACGCAAGCATCAAGAATTTTGCTATGGGCAAATTTATCCGGAAGCATCGTGCATTAATGAAAACATCAAGGATGGCTCTTTTCGACAAAGTCTCTATCCTGCACCAAATTTGATAACACTTTGCGATGAAGTAGTTGAATGGGAGTTTATCCGGGGTACTGTATTGAGCCAAATGGATTTGCTACATCAAAAGGCGATTATTGATCAAATCAATAAGATCTTTCAAGATCGATTAAGCAAAGATATAATCTTATCACATGGAGATTTACATCCTGATAATATCATTGTTACTCCTGATAGTTCTTTTATGGTAGTAGATTGGGATTTATGTCAAGAAGCCAGTCCGGAATTGGATATCTTAACATTTTTCACCAGTCCAAGATTATCTCTCAATTTAGAAGAACGGATAGACTATATTTCTCATTTGCTGTCTATATCAAAGGATGAAGCTTTACCAATGATAAAAGCGTTTGTGGCTAAAAAAATTTCTGATCTTTGTCTATACCAAAATATTTTCATGAAACAATTAGTATTGGATTATATGAACTTGAATAAGGAATTTCATGGGCGATAATATTGTAATTTGTAATGAAAATTGCAGTGCGAGCTGCAATCATTGTCCGTATTCGATGGAATGTATGGTGAGAGATGACGCGTTGCCTGAATCTTTATATACAATAAATGACATAAAATCTGATTTTATTATTCTTTCTGGTGGAGAGCCTTTTGAGCTCGATTATGATTTACTTCATAAATATACTTGTATGTGTCTCATTTGTAAAAAATATTTTCGGATTGCAACAGGGGGGCACATCTATATTCAACCATATTTGAAGCTATTAAAGAGTAATCCGTTCTTTTTAGGGATACAAATAGGCACAGATGTTATTTCAGAGATAAGAAATCTAGACAATAAAAAATATAAACAAACGTGGGTGCGTAACATAGAATGTATGAAAAAAGATAGCGTACCATATAGTGTAACGATTACTTTATCGGAGAGATTCGATTTGGCAGAAGTGTTAGCTCTAATACGCATCGCTACTCCCGAGTTCATTTTAGTTAATTTTGAAAATAGAAAAAAGTATGAGAATAGATTTCAGTTAAATATGATACGGGATTTTTTTTCTGGCTGTGAGATAAAATATGGATATACGCATCAGAGTTTACACCAATAAATATAAACTATCGGATTCTTTTCACAGTTCTTCTGGTGTGTTAGTTGAAAAAACAGAACTGATAATTTTATTTACTGCTCAGGATAAAGTTATTTCGCCCTTTGCTATGGAGTTGCCATTGTCACCTAGTCACGGAGAAATGCCGGACGATTTTATAAAATCTGTAAATGAACGATCAATAAATAAAAGTAAACACTTTGCAAATTCTTTAAGCTATTTCTTTGGGTTGGAAGATTTTTTTAAAAAAGTTGAAATGGCTAAAATTATTAATTCTGGATTAATGAAATCTATTAAAACGATAGGAATAGGTGCAATTATTGATGATGAGATACGTAATTACGATTTGATAAAATTGAAATCATCGAATCAGTATTTGGATGATACAATTGCAATTCTTAATGAAAACAAAAATGTAAAATTTATTATTGATTTCAATGCAAGTATTAATTTTGAGCAGTGGAATTATTTTATTGATAGGATAGATAAGAATAATTTGTTTGGAATAGAACAGCCTGTGAAATTTCCTTCAAAAATTCCAGATTTGGGTTTCTTAAATATCGCTGATGAGACATTCGTGAAATGTGGTTATGAAAAAAATCACGAATGTGGCTATAATGCTTTTGTCTATAAGCCATTTGCAAGTAATATTAAAGAATTATATAAGTGTTTTGAGAATAAAAATAACTACGTTGGTATGGTTGGAAGTAATGTTTCAGGCCCTTTAGATTGTAGTTTTTGTAACATCATAAATCATTATATGCCTACCAAATTAGCAGGAAATCGTGCAAGTAATTTTGAAGCGCATCCGTTAAATAATAAAACTGAGGATTTAATGAGAATTCGAGAAAAAAAGATCTCTCTCTGATGAATTGTTTATTTATCTTGATAAATTTTGCCAAAAGGTATCGGATTTGTATTTTGATATGAATCAATTAAAAGAAATTGCTACAAATATATAGTATTTCCCACTCTGAAGCAGCTATGTTTCGTGAATAGATATAGGACATACCGATGGAAGAACGATATGGTGCTTGTCTCATGTATCGGGATCTTATATACTAAAAGTGTCAAAGATGGTGGCAAAATTGGCTTTGATTTTTTTGATATTAGCAGTAATTTAAGCAGCAACTTGCCTTTTTTATTCAAGATTTTTGATGAGAAAGAATTATAGGTATTTCAGTTTGATGTAACTCAAAATAAGAGATCAAACCATCCTTGCCAATTTTATTCCCAGCATTCTCAGCAGCCTTAACCACTGCTTCTTTTAAAATGCGCGTCATTTTATTTGGAACACCTTTGACACGCCCTTGACCTGCCTTTGGTGGTATACGCTTTTTAATGGGTTGTGGAGCCTGCTGTGTATTTTCTGATGTCATAAAATACGCCCTCCAGATAATAAAAAACCCCGCACTTGCGGGGATTTCAAACTGCACTGCCTCTCGTCTAGACACAATACGACAAGTGCCGTATTTGTCATTAAATACGATTTGCAACACTTTGTCAACAAGAAAATGACACGTATTGTGTTATTTTATTTTTTTACCTAAATATGGTATTTTAAAAGGCAAAAATAATATGCATTGTCGCTATTATCTTCAATCTTTATATATATTTTTTCTATGTCCAATAGCTAAAACCAACACTACAAGCTCTCTATCGTAAAGATCGCATAGTACTCTATAGTCTCCCACACGATATCTCCACAAGCCAGACAATTGACCTCTCAAAGGCTTCCCTACTACACGCGCATTTTCAAGAGGAGCAACGTGTTTATCTAAAAAATCAACAATCCTCCGTGCTTCTTTTTTATCGCATTTTTTTAAAAAACTAAGAGCTTTTTTTCATATTTAATCGTCCAAGCCAAGCTCTTTCCTCACTTCTTCAGAGCTGTAAAAAGTTGCATCTCCATTTCGAATACGCTCTCTTACTTGTGAGGCTAAATAATAATCCTCTGCTTCTTCTATTCCACGTTCAATAATCTCACGTAAATAAAAAGACTTTGTGCGTCCTGTTTTAGCAGCTAAATTATTCAAACGTGTCTCAAGATCACTTGGCAATCGAATAGATATCGTCATAACGCAATCCTCATATTTGTATTCATTGTAATACAAATACAACATATTGTACAGAAAAACGTTTCACATCACGCTTTTTACTTTGTTACAGTGAAATGTTTATGAAGCGCATTAAGAACAATACGCAAAGAACTAACAAGATGTGGTAGCGATTGATCTTCTATAACAAGATATTGTAATGCAGCATAAAGATTATACTGTCTATAGAGGCATTGCGTTTCTTTTAGTGCCTCTTGCACGGCTTTATAGTGATTGGTTGCTTTTTGAACCCACCGTTCAAGACTATTGGGGTCTGAATTTGTAGACACATCATCATAAACAGCGCTTGGCAGACCTTTTGCACATGAGTAGTTATTTTTCACTTCAAGATATTGTTGCGCGGCGTCGTATTGCTCTTGAGTAACCACACCTTGCAAACAAAGCCGCCCTATGTAAGGTACCAGAAAGTGGATTTTTTGCCTCCTGTAGCGTTAAACCGAAGCGCTTTGCACGTATCTCTATTGCCAATTTATCAACGGGGCTTCACGCGGTGCTTTTGCACGTGATATACGTCCGTTTGGTTCTCTTACCTGCCCTCCTATTTTAGGGCGTCCCCTCTTTTTATTTCTTTTCACAGATAACCTCAGACACCTGTTTAACGTTTTCCCAAATTTCCTCTGAGTTTGAATTTGTTTTTGCATCCAAAGCCGCTACAAGTATTATCAACACGCCGCCTATACAAAAGGCTGGAATTTTTTTCCAATCATCATCATCATTCATCATCCACGCGATGATAATGACCATCATTACAATTAGAAAGCCTGCTGATATATTACAGAATGTCTCAATCTTATTATTATGTTGTAATGATTTTATCTCCTGATCTGTAATAGTATAGTTATAAACTGGCTTAGATTTACAGATTTCACTAAAGGTATGGAGCGGCGGCTTATCAGACATTTAAATACCCTCTATTAAAAAGGAACACTGTCATTCATAACGGTATGGGGCGTATCAAGAGGTCTATAAATGCTTCTGTCATAAGCAGATGACTGATCTTGATTATCATCATTTTTGCCATCTAAAAGCTTTAACTCGCCTTTGTACTGAGGCAATATGACCTCTGTTACATAGCGATCAACACCGTTTTTATCTTGCCATTTACGAGTTTGTAGTCGCCCCTCGATATAAACTTTGCTGCCTTTATTGAGATACTGGAGAGCTATTTTTGCCAAATGTGGATTAAACACCACAATGGAATGCCATTCTGTTTTGTCTACTTTTTGATTGGTTGCCTTGTCTGTATAGCTCTCAGACGTTGCCATTCGAAAATTGACCACCTCGGTGCCAGATGACATTGTTTTGCTTTCTGGATTGGCACCTAAATGACCAATTAAAATCACTTTATTAAGCATGTTTGTAAGT